>JASFGM010000389.1:0-4186 GCA_050123755.1 Desulfobacterales bacterium | reverse complement strand
TCGACTTCGTCGGCTATTGTCGGTGCTGTTGTCGGGGTCGGGCTCGTGAAAGGTATGAAGGCCATCAGTAAAAAAACAATAATGACGATTCTTTTAGGCTGGTTGTTGACGCCAACTTTTGCAGCAGCAGCATCCTTTTTGATGTATAAATTAATTAAAATCGTTTTCGTATAGATAGGAGTGGTTATGGCACTTTTTAAAAAGGAAAAAGAAGTAATCGAGCTTATTTTAAAGCATCTGAACCTGATCGTGGAGACGCTCCAGAGCGGTTTGCAAACAATTGAATTTTACCTTGATGACAACATCGATGATGCCAAGGTCTGGGCGCGTAAAACCCGGAGCCAAGAATCCGAAGCTGATCTTATCCGGCATGAAATTCGCGATAAATTATACCTCGGTGCATATTTACCCCTGCTAAGAGAAGATGTTTATAAACTGGTCGAAAGTATAGACAAGGTCGGCAATGCTGCCGAAGCATGCGCGGATTTCTTCCTCAATCAGCGCCCCTCGATCCCAAAGGAAATGAAGCCCGACTTCCTTGCTGTCAGCAAGGACTCCCTGGGCATTGCTGAATCTTTGAAACTTGCAGTGATGTGCTATTTAAAGGGAGATTGTAAAATAGAAACGGTTCGCGACCATACCAGGGAAATCGGCCTCCAGGAATCCAGAGTGGATAAGCTCGAATGGGATCTGACAAAAGAGATCTTTATTTCCGAGCTTGATTTCGCCCACCAAACGCATTTGAAACATTGTCTGGACGATATTGTTGAGGTTTCAGACCGGGCCGAAGATGCCGGCGATCAGCTCGAACTGGCCACGTTGAAATCTATGGTTTAAATTACATCTTTCTTTGTGAACTCCGTTATCTGATCTTGTGAGTATCCCAGTTCCTTTAAGATCGGGGCGGTGCTTTTTCCAAAATCCACGGCCTGGCTGCGGACGGATCCGGGGGTCGCGCTCAATTTAACCGGCACCCCGATGGCCGATTGCTTTTCTCCGGTTTTCCCATTTAACTCTAAGATCATCTCGCGTTCCCGGAAAAGCGGATCATCCAGGACTTCAGAAAAGGTTTTAACCTTACCCCAACATATTTCCAGATGCGCCAGCTCGGCATCCCATTCGTCCAGGGTCTTGCTTTTAAAGGTAGAACGCATAAAATCCAAAATTTCCTCACGGCGACCATCATCGTATTGAAGGGTTGTATATTCTGAAACGCCCAGATGATCACATAGTCTTTTCCAGAATCGATTCTCCACAGCCCCAATGGATAGAAACCGTCCGTCGGACGTTTCGTAAGTGTTGTAACAGGCGTAACGATGAGAGAGCATGGTGTTCCCACGCCCGGGGTCTTTGCCGGTCAGCTGTTGAAAATAAAGCGCTACGGGCAAAAAGCCGATCATGCCGTCGGTCATGGAGATATCGATATATTGACCTTTGCCCGTCTTTTCACGGGCAAAGAGGGCCAACAGAATTCCGATAGCGGCGTTCATGCCGCCAGCGGCAATGTCGGCGATCTGGATTCCCGGAATCGAAGGGGGGCGATCCGGCTCCCCAATAAGGTTCAAAACGCCGGAGAAGCTTAAATAATTGACGTCATGGCCGACCCGATCGCGAAAGGGCCCATTTTGCCCATAGCCGGAAATCGAGCAGTAAATAATTTTAGAATTCACTTCACATACACGCTTATAATCGACCCCTAAACGGTCAACGACGCCTGGGCGGAAGCCTTCTAGAATAACGTCGGCTTTTGCAACCAATTGGAAAAAGATTTTTTGGCCCTCTTTCGTTTTCAGATTTAACGTCATGTGTTCTTTGTTACGATTAATTGTATTGAAAAACAGGCCGTCGGCAATGAACTGTCTGCTTTCGATGGCAATCACCCGGGCACCATGATCTGCCAGAATCATAGAACAATAAGGCCCCGGCAAGAGGCGCGAAAGATCAATTACAGTTATTCCATCTAAAGCTCCCGGTTTGAACATAAATTCTCCTTATCAAATATTCTCTTATCCTTCGACATTCATTATTCCTTGTTCGATATTCGATATTCTGTTTTTTTATTTTTAAGATCTATTTTCCTTTAAACACCGGTTGTCTTTTTTCCATAAATGCACCCACGGCTTCAATAAGGTCTTCAGAAGGCAATGCGGCTGCGTTTTTCTGAGCAACATATTGCAAACCGGCTTCAATGCCGTTGTCGCGACTGTAAAGGATGACCTCCTTGGTTCCCTGGACGGTCAACGGCGGGCATGCTGCAATCTGAGAGGCCAGCTTTTCGGCCTCCTCATAAAGCCTTGGGAGATCATCGCACATTCGGGTAAGCAACCCCATCTGAAAGGCCTCCTGAGCGGTGAAATCCCTGCCGGTCAAGGCTAGTTCCCGGAACCAGCCATGCCCGATGATATGCGGCAGGCGTTGCAGCGTTCCGACATCAGCAATAATGCCCATGCGCGTTTCGCGGATGCTGAAAATCGCATCTGCTGTTGCCATGCGAATATCACAGGCACAGATCATATCCACCCCAGCACCGATGCAATGGCTGTGGACCGCCGCGATAACCGGCTTGCGGCATTTTTCGATCTTAGTGAAACTTTGCTGCAGCGCTAAAATTTCTCTGCGCATGCTTTCACGTCCATCCGCTGAGCCCTGACCGAGCAATTTTGCGGCTTCCTCAAGATCCGTGCCTGCAGAAAAGCTTTTGCCTTCGGCTTTAATGACCACCACGCGGACGTCCGCATCCCGGTCAAAATTATCAAACAATTCTCCGATTTCTTCAAAAAAGGCGAGCCCCATGGTGTTTCGTTTTGCAGGACGATTTAAGATCAACCAGGCGATATGGTTATCTACTTCGACCTTAAAATAGGATGTTTCATTCATAAAATTCCTTTCCAAATAAAGATGGTGTCATTCTTTACGTTGAACTCAGGCGGCCTTCATTTTATTTCTGATTTCCTCCGCCTGGGACATCATGCGGTCAAAAAGCGTTTTTGCCGGCAGTATCTCTCTGGCAAAGCAAATTCCCTGTCCGCAGGCTAAAATCCCTTCATCCAGATCGCCTTGATCATACATTTTCTTCGCCCGCTGGCCGGAAACGACCTCCAGGATTTCAGGAAAATCCGCACCGCAGGCTTCCAGATCCGTACAGTTGCTGGCAGCTGCATTGCGCCAGACCCGGTGCGTCGCATTAAGGGATCGCATGATAAGGGTGGTGTCCAGTTCGCTGGCGCCAAGCAAAGCGGTTTTCAGATTATCGTGAATCGGGCATTCCTCGGTTACCAGAAGACGCGTGCCCATTATCACGGCTTCAGCCCCCAGAGACAGTACCGCCATTAAGCTGCGGCCGTCGGAAACACCGCCACCGCCGATGACCGGAATCTGAACGGCATCCACCACGGCCGGCACCAGGACCAGCGTACCGATATCCAGCTTGCCGGTGGCCCCGCCGTTTTCATAACCGACGACGGTAACAATATCCGCCCCCATATCTTGGACTTTTAGCGCGTAACGTACGCCCACACATTTGTGAATCCAGGTCATACCTGCTTGCTTAAAGCGCCGGCATAACTCTTCAGGGGCCGAATGACCGGATGTTTCCACGATTTTTACCCCTTTTTCTTCCAGCACCTCCATGTAGATATTGTTGTCCATCTGTCGCATGGCAGGAAACAGATTAATGTTGACTGCAAACGGTTTTTCGGTCAGCTCCCTGACACGATCAACGGCTTGCGCGAAGGCCTCCCGGGAATCATACATCGCCGAGGCCATGATACCTAATCCCCCGGCATTTGAGATAGCGGCAACGAAATCAGCATTGCTGATCCACATCATGGTGCCACCGATGATGGGATATTTGATCCCCAGCATTCTGGTTATCTTTGTTTCAATCATGTCGGTCTCCTTTTTTTTCAAAAGTAAGCTTGAAAGCAATATTAGCTCACAGCTAATAGCTCATGGCCTATCATCGAAGTCTGGAAGGCTGTGAAGCCAGGAGGCTGGAATGCTGGAAAGCTTGATGGGATGGATTTTTCTCAGCCTCCAAGCTTCCCAGCCTGCTTGTACGATAAATATGGGAATCGTATTTTAAAGTCAAATCTCTTTTCGGCTTTATAAAAAAGCTGATTGACGCCTGTTTTGCTCTGGAGTATGTTGCCTGCGCATCAGAATGAACCATCTCGACGCATTGATG
>JASFGM010000388.1:0-4191 GCA_050123755.1 Desulfobacterales bacterium | reverse complement strand
AACGTTACCGCCCATGAAATTATTGTTGTGGTTTCACCCGAACCGACATCAATTACCGATGCGTATGCGCTGATGAAAGTGCTCTCATTAAAATACGCTGAAAAATGTTGTAAGGTCATCGTCAACTTAGCCGGTACGAGTCAACAGGGAAGAGAAATATTTCGACAGCTGAACATGGTGACGGAGCGATTTTTAGATATGACCCTCGATTATTTAGGAAGTGTTCTATTTGATGCCAATATTACCCAAGGCGTCAAACAACAGAAACTTGTCAGCGAACTGTATCCGGATACCCAGGCCAGCAGGTGCTTTACGGATCTGGCCAGAAAAATATCCACGTCATCGCCGACACATGTGCCCCAGGGTGATTCCAATTTTTTTTGGCATCATTTGATTAAAAATAATTTTGCATAATTGGAGAAATAAAGTTTTATGGCACTGGCACGGAGACGAACAAAAAAGATAGCCCCAAAAGATCCTGTTTATCGCGACCAATTAATAACCGAGTATCTACCCTATGTAAAACGCATCGTTCATCGGCTGGCGGTACATCTTCCCTCAACTGTGGATATCGAGGATCTGATGAATGTCGGCGTTATCGGTTTGATCCAGGCGGTGGATCGCTACGATTCAACTCGGGATAATAAATTTATGACCTATGCGATCTTCCGTATTAAAGGCGCGGTGTTAAGCGAATTGCGTGCGCGTGATTTCCTTTCAAGATCCAATCGACGCAAAATAAGAGAATTAGAAAATGCGTTCATGCGGCTGGAACAAAAGCTGGGCCGCGAGGCGGATGATAAGGAAGTGGCTCAGGAATTAGGGGTCGATATCGAGCAGGTCCATCGCACCAAACAGATGTCAAGCATCTCCTTTATCAGTCTTGAAGAATTGGGCGTATCCTCTAAAGACGAGAAAGAAAAACTGCTGAGTTATTTGGTCAATAATGATGATGACGCTTTGAGCCTGACGAAAGTGAAGGAATTAAAGGGGGCCTTGGCGCAAGCAATTGAACAGTTAGCGGAAAAGGAACGCCTGGTTATTTCACTCTACTATCTGGAAGAATTGACAATGAAGGAAACCGGCAAAGTCCTCGGAATAACCGAGTCGCGCGTATCCCAGATCCATTCTCAGGCCATTTTGCATTTGCGGGCGAAGCTGCGAAAGCTAAAATTGCTGGAAGAATAATCTTAGACATTCGGGAGTGGGAGGTTGGAAGGGCGAGATAAAATCTGAAATCAGAGGATAGAATCATGGTTGAGGATATCAATTTCCCCGAAAGATTACCCGCGGTATCGGCGACCGGGAGGATCAATAAGGTCAACCGCAAAAAACGCGAAGAAGAAAAGCCGCCTTTTGAAAAATTCTTGGATCCGGAAGATCAAAAAGATAAAAAAAAGAAAAAGGGAAAAAAAGAATCAGACAAAGTTGATATTCAGGGAAAAACCGAAAAGCACCAAACCCAAGATTCTACTGATTCTGCGGGTTCAAGCAGCCCTCCAGAAACAGAAGATGATTCTGACAGAAAAATCATTGATGTCCGGGTCTAATGCCGATCCGGGGTAGGGAGTGGAAATGGTTTTGCAATCAATCAATCTGTGGGAAATCGTGTTGGATATAATCCAAATCTGTTTGGGGGGGGTTATTCTCTTATTCCTTATTCGAAATCAAATCAAATACAAACAGCTGTTCCTCAAAGCTCCCACCGGGGAAAACCCCCAAAATTTTAATACCGAATTCATTATCCAGGCGATCCGGCAACAATCCGATTTGGCTTTTACGCATATATTGGAAACCATCGATAAAGAGCGCCAAACTTTAGACACTTATTTCGAGCTAAGCGAAACGCAGATTGCATCAAAAATGCTGGCGCTGGCACCGGGTCGCGTCGTCGCCCAGATTCCCGGTACCGAGGTGGCAGATCTGAATGCTGCAGATACGATCTATAGTGAAATCGAAAACTTGGCCGGTGAGGGAATGAGTTTAGAGGATATTTCTGAAGACTTAAATGTCCCCAAAGGTGAAGTCGAGCTGGTTTTAAAACTTAAGCGTCTGAGTGACGAATCGGCTAAAAATAAAAACAACCCGCCTGCCTGAACCCGCCGCGATGCATCCCTTCTCGTGTTATGCCTCGCAAGTAGTAGCCAAAACACGGTTTTATTTTAAGTTTCAGCACACGTTATATTGGTTCGATTGGTTTAATTGGGTTTTCCAAACCGGGTGCTTCGCACCCGGTTCCACCCGCAACGATTAGGCCACTTCGCGCCCCTGTCTTTTACCGCCTATGGCTCTAAAATCCAAGCCACCCGCTGTGCGGGTGGTCGTTGACTCGTTCAATGTGTTCGGTTGAAGCCAACCAATAAAACCAATAAGACAAATAAAACGAATTTAACAAATCCTTGAACCTCTGAACCCAGACCCTCTGAAAACCTGACACCCGAAACCTGAAATCTAGTTTGATGAATTGCTTGCGGGACGCAACAATAGGCAGAACAAGCTAGAATCGGCAAAAAATACCGCATCTGGCGATCTGAATTTTCCGCCGATTCAAGTTTTTTTAGGCTCTCAGGACAGCAGGATTGGCGGCATTGCGACCGCCTGGCCGACGCGCTTCATAACCATTTAATATTATTTAAAAAAGCCATAAATTTCGATTTGCTAGGATCAATTTTTTATCTCTTTTTCCGGATCCCAAATGCCGCGCAGCATTGGTATGTGTCTTGCATTCCTATCCCGGCAGATTGATTATCCGCCGCTGAAAATCGTCAGTCTTTATCGGAAGCGTGATTGGGCATTCAATTTTTTACCGGAAAATTTGAGATAAGGAGTTTGTCAATGAGTGGATCGATTTACATGGCCGCAACCGGTGCTTTGGCCTACGAGAAGCGGTTGCAGATGATTTCCAACAATCTGGCCAATGTCAATACAGTCGGCTTTAAAAAAGATTTAGGTCGTTTTAAGGCCTTTGACCTGTCTGTAGTCGACGACAATAATGCCTTACCCGTTAGTTGGCAACAATCACAGGCACCGGAATACTGGATGCAATATAGCTCATATACCGACTTTTCATCAGGTGATAAGAAAAAAACCGGCAATCCATTTGATCTGGCCTTAACCGGCAGAGGTTTTTTCTGTATCGAGACACCTGATGGTGTCCGCTATACGCGCAGAGGCGATTTTACGGTTAATTCAGACGAGATACTGGTGACCCATGAAGGCTGGCCGGTATTGGGGCGGGCTGGCGAGATTCAGATAACACTTGCGAAACCGTCCGACGAGAAGCGTGAATTTTCGGTGTCCGAGGACGGTTTTGTGACGGTTGATGGATCTCAAGTCGACCGGCTTCGCATTGTTGATTTTACAAACGCTTCCGGCCTCGAAAAAGCAGGCCATAATTTTTATCGCGCTGTTAACCCGCGAACCCTGGAGGAAATGGATGAAGATTTTAAGGTCAGTCAGGGATTTCTCGAACTTTCAAATGTCGATGTTGTCAGAATGATGACCGAAATGATCGAGGTGTTGCGCGGATATGAATCTTATCAGAAGACGATGCGATCCATCGATGAGATGAACGCCAAGCTGATTAACGATGTGGGGAGTTCAGCCTGATGATTAGTGATTGGTTATTTGTTATCTGTTACGGGTTGATAGAATTTCAGAAATTTGGATGGATTATCGAAAAGGTCAGTAGTTACAAATAACCAATAACAAATAACGTTTAACAAATATTTAACATTAGGAGGCAAAATGATACGCAGTTTGTGGACTTCAGCCACCGGCATGCAGGCACAAGAGCTCAACATTGATGTGATTTCAAACAATCTCGCCAATGTGAATACATCCGGTTTTAAAAAAAGCCGGGCTGAGTTTCAGGATTTATTATACGAAAGTATGCGATCGGCCGGGGCAGCTTCATCGCAAGATACGATTGTTCCAACCGGAATTCAATTGGGACATGGCACGCGGCCGGCGGCAGTTCAAAAGATGTTTACCCAGGGAGATTTTCAGAATACCACAAATGAACTCGACTGGGCCATCGAAGGCGATGGATTTTTCCAAATCGAAATTCCCAATGGAGATACGTCCTATAGTCGTTCTGGAGAATTCAAACTGGATGCCGATGGCCGCATTGTTAATCCGGACGGTTTCCCGCTGGTGCCGGAAATGACAATTCCAACCAACACGATGTCG
>JASFGM010000387.1:0-4193 GCA_050123755.1 Desulfobacterales bacterium | reverse complement strand
GGATGCGCGGCCAATATTCACTGAAGAGGTCCACGGAGACGTGTTCTAGCTTTTTATAGAGACTTTCCCCGGTGTCTATCCATGTTACTGGAACTTCCTGTTGGCCAATAACATTCCCTGTATCAATACCTTTGTCAATGTAATGCAGTGTAACTCCTGCGGGGGTGTCTTCAACAATGCTCCAGACATTGGGATATTGCCCCCGGTTATATGGCAAATAGGAAGGATGGAGATTTACGAGTCCAGTCTTAAAAAGATCGATAAAGTCTTTTGAAACAATATAACCGAAAAAAATCGACAATCCGATATCCGGTTTGAGAGCCTTGATCTCTTGAAATGTCTTTTGCTTCCGCAAATTGGAGCCATCAAAAATTCGAGAAGGATCAATATTTGTCGATTCAACAATTTCTTTAGCGTAACGCTGTTTATCATCCGGATGAATTACCAAACCGACGATGTTCTCGTTCAGCTGAGTTAGATAGCGAATAACTTGCCAGGCTACCCAATTATTTCCCATGAAAAGAATACGCATTGTTTCTCTTAATGATTGCTATACACCGCATCCAACACCCTATTGCGCCCTTGTCCATCAACGATTTTTCGGCCTTTTATACTCAACTCCCGCCTGCCCTGGGTGTCATTTAACAGACTTTCTAAATTCGTCTTTATTTGGTTTATTGTAACGTCTTGATGCCAGCCTAGACATATGGCCGAGCCTACCTTGTCCAAACCACGCGCTATGCCGCGTTGATTTTCAGCAGTGATTAACACCAGGAAGGGCTTTCCAAAAAAGCACAATTCCCAGCATGTGCTTCCCCCGGCTGAAATAGCTACATCGGCCATAGCCATGATTTCAGGCATATTTATGCTATAGAGCAGTTGTATAGAATTTGTGAGTGGCACCGATGCTTTTCGTGCGCATTGAATTTCAAACTCCAACTCCTTGATATTCGGATTGGCCGGCCCCACAATGACATCTATGCCAAAACCATTTAAGCGCGTTTGGAGCAATGCTCTGAGGACCTTGAGGGTTATGTTATCATGGTCTGCGCCGCCGAGAGTCACAATAACCCTGCGTGGGTCTTCAGATTGTTTTTGGATTTTATTTTTCCAAGTTAAAAATTCAGTACGCAAAAGCGCATATTTCGGGCCAAAGAGTTTAAGCGTCTTTAAATCGCAGATGTAGGGGATCAGCTCGGCCCCAATGTTCTGATTTAAAAGAATGTCTGCATGGTAGTTAGACAGATGATTGTAGTCGTCGATTACGACCAGTCTGCTTCCCGCTTCGCGAATCGACCTCTGATAGTCCGAGTCAAAATGATAACCGTCAAGAACAAGCCAGGGCATGCCACTGCCATTTCGAAAATTTTGCAACCGGTCAAGAACTTGTTTTAAATCAGCGGGATCTGGATGCGGTCGTTCCACAAAAACAAATTCGAAGCCCTCTTTAATAACCCGCCGTTGCAACGCCTCGCTTTGGCAATGGCTCAGGAAGGTTACGTGCCCTCCCCTTTCTTGCCACGCTTGCGCTAACGCGATGCAGCGCATCAGGTGGCCTGTTCCAATTATGGAGTTAGCATCAGCACGAACTACAAGATTTAAGGACATTTGATTCTATCCATCAGCAAGACAGCATACAACTTTTTTACTGTTTCCTCTTTGAGCGGTATCATAATGCTGAATAATAAAATGATACTTTTAAAAAATTTGTCTTATGATTCACTAGTCAATGAGAATTTTCTTAAAAGAGGATATGACAAAGTTTATATCTTGCGCTGTCATCTCAGGGAATATCGGCAAACTGATCAGGCGTTCATAAGCCGCTTCGGCTGCCACACATAATCCTGGCTTTGTAGCGAAGCAATTGCGGTAGAAGGGATGCAAGTGTACCGGGATATAGTGAACGTTGACTCCGATCCCTTTAGCGTGCATTTCCTTGAAAATGTCATCTCTATCGATTTTCAAGCTTGTCGGGTCAATTTGGCATACATAGAGATGATAAGCATGGTACACGTCAGGCTTCACGCCGAGTGGTTCGATTGCAGGAATCTCGGCAAATGCCTCATCATAATACCGAGCAATCTCTCGCCTCCTTTTTATCCATCCAGCCAGCTTGTCCAGCTGACTTCTCCCCAGAGCGCATTGAAAGTCGGTGATGCGGTAGTTGTAACCCAGATCCACCATTTCGTAAAACCAGGAACCTTGAGAACGCCTCTGATGGTGATCGCTGGTGATTCCGTGGTTGCGGAATCTTCGCATCTTCTCAGCAAACTTAGTTTCACCTGTAACGACCATCCCACCTTCACCAGTTGTGATGTGCTTTACCGGATGAAAGCTGAAGACAGAAAGGTCAGCGAGTGTGCCTACGTTTTTCCCGTTGAATTGCGCTCCGATCGAATGACAGGCATCCGCAACAAGGATCAGATCATGGCGCTCCGCTATGTTTCTCAAGGCATTATAGTCACAGGGCTGTCCAGCATAATCTACAACGATAATGGCCTTGGTACGCTCTGTGATTTTTGACTCGACCTCGGCAGGATTAATGAGAAGCGTATCCGGATCTACATCAGCAAAAACAGGCGTAGCCCCCTGAAAAACAACACAGTTCGCGGTTGCCACAAAGGTCATCGGGGGCAGAATGACCTCGTCTCCAGGTCCAACACCGATAGCGTACATTGCCGCATGCAGAGCTGCTGTGCCACTGTTTACAGCAACGGCGTACTCTGCATCCACAAAATCGATGACGGCTTGTTCAAACTCTGAGACTTTTGGGCCCGTCGTTAACCAATCGGAACGCAGAACATCTACTACAGCTTGGATGTCTGCTTCATCAATCCACTGACGACCATAAGGCAAGCTTGAGCGTAATTCAGAGTAAGATCTTTCTGTTTTGCTTTGTTTTGTCCGAGGCCGGTTTATTTCTTGCATCAATTTATTCCTCGATTCAATTCTTTAGACTACAGAATCATAAATTCAGCTCGCCAGTGATTGTTTTTTATTTAATACAGCAGGTGAATCAATCTCGGCTTTCATACCCTGATTTCCCAAAAAATCATGATCTTTAGTAGCTTTTCCTGCAGATGGCTCCACCGTATCAAATAAATTGCGGTAATTTTCTATAATTCCCTTCAAGTCCTCAACAGATAACCATTCATCATTCGTATTGCTGGCATAGATAAAGCCTTCGGGTAATTTCGTACCTGTTTTATAGTTATGCTGATTCCACCAACTATAGTTCGGCAAAACGACAAACATACCATCGTAATCAATGGCGTGACGCCCCTCTTCCTCTGTTATCAGAACTTCATGGATCTTCTCTCCCGGTCGAATCCCGATAATATCGATCTTACATTCCGACGCGATGGCTTTAGTTAAATCCATAATCTTCATACTGGGAATTTTTGGTAAAAAGATCTCTCCGCCTTGCATGTGATCAATGGCATTCATTACTAACTGTACTGCTTGATCCAGGGTTATCCAAAATCTTGTCATGCGTTTATCGGTGATGGTCATTTTTCCTTTTTTCTTTTGGCTCATAAATAGAGGGATCACACTGCCTCTGCTTCCGATGACGTTGCCATATCGGACACAGCTAAACATCGTGCCCCCGATCCCGGCATATGAATTTCCCTGGATGAACATTTTTTCAGCACAAAGTTTGGTTGCTCCGTAGAGGTTAACCGGGTTCACGGCCTTGTCAGTACTTAAGGCAACGACTTTCTCTACGCGCGCATCAATTGCAGCATCAATGATGTTTTGGGCGCCAAGAACATTTGTTTTGACCGCCTCAAATGGATTATACTCGCATGCGGGGACCTGCTTTAATGCGGCTGCATGAATGATTATATTTACGCCCTGCATTGCCCGATGCAATCTCTCTTTGTCCCGTACATCGCCTATAAAAAACCGCAGAGATGGATGGTCAAAGCCATTTGTTCTCATTTCATGTTGTTTAAGTTCATCTCTGCTGAAAATAATGAGTTTGTTGGGATGAAAGTCTTTAAGCATGATTTCAACTAGTTTTTTGCCAAAAGATCCCGTACCCCCGGTCACCAAAACATTTAAATTTTCCCAATCAATATTATTTTTCAAAACATTCTCCCGATAATATCGTAATGAATTTACACGATAATTCTCTGTTAAGCAGTAATTTCGATTTTAAGATTTCTAAGATCCTTCACAATACGCTATTC
>JASFGM010000386.1:0-4196 GCA_050123755.1 Desulfobacterales bacterium | reverse complement strand
TAAAATACGTTCGCTTAAATCAACGCTGCCGCAGCTCAACACCATCATATCGTAGCCATCATTTTTTAATTTCCATAAACAATTGCGGTCGGTGGTTGAAATTTTTTCAGCCAGATTCCGGCAGACTTTATCCAGGACGGACGCCGACGTACCCTTTAACAAGTGGATGTAAGATTTTTTAAAGCCCTTGCGCAACCATTGCCGCTGATCCGCATAAATGATGGCTTTTGTAAAGCCTTTTTTTAGCAAACCGAATGGTTCCTGCGGCTGATTCATGCGGTAGAGCAATAATGACTGCTCGCTGTCAAAAGGCGCAATCGGCAGAATCGTCCCGTCAAAATCCCATGCGATGGTAAATTTGTTGGCTTTCACCGGTTTGTTTCCTGAAAGAAAGGATCTTTTTTTGGGCATGCCGATTTTTGGGGATGAACAATATAAGAACGATACGACATCCCGGCAGCATCAACAGTGCCTGTGGATAAACTTACAGATTGACTTTTTTTTCAAAACTTGATTTTGTGGAGTTGAACTGAAAGCATTCTTCTCATTTTTCCCATCTTTTAACACTGGATGACGTCCGGAGCAACTGTTGGATTTCGAAATTTTTAGAATGAGATTTTGGAATTTTTCGAATAGCAAAGAATTAACTTTTTGGCCTGATTCGAAAAGTTGCTGAAATAATTTGAATATATCCAATATCATCAATTGCTTTTTGCTGGCACACTTTCTGCTTTGTTGGATATGTTGGCAGCCGGAACCGGCTGCAAGAGGCAGATGACCCGGCATCAAGTTTGTGAAAGCTTAAAAACGCATCAGTTTGCCACAAAGAAAGGAGGACACGTATCATGAAAAAGACCATTTTTACGCTGTGCTTGATTTTTGTTTTTCTTTTTGCGGTTGTTGGCGGTGCTTATGCCGCAGAGACTTTGCGCTTAATTACCTGGTCCGGATATACACCCAAGGTTTTGCTCGATAAATTCGAGAAAGAAACCGGAATTAAAGTCATGCCAACCAATTCGAGCAACGAAGAGATGATTGCCAAACTGCGCGCAACACGCGGCGCCGGTTTCGATCTGGCCCAGCCCAGTCAGGATCGTATTTCTTCGGTTCAGGAAAAATACCAGATTTATCAACCAATTGACATGTCCAAGATAAAGGCGGATCAATTTGTTCCCTCTATGCTGGAGGCGGTTAAGAAAAACACCATGGTCGGCGGCAAATCCTATGGGGTGCCTTTCGCCTGGGGGTCTTCCGGACTGGTTGTCAATCGAAAACTTGCGCCCGAAGTCCAGGATTATACTGATTTGCTGGACAAAAAGTATGCCGGCAGAATCAGTTATCGTCTCAAACGGGCGACGCTGATTGGATTGGCTTTTGCCATGGGAGAAGATCCTTTTGCTCTATACGGTGATGCAAATGCGTATGAGGCATTGATGGAAAAGATCGGACAGGCCCTGATTGATGCCAAGCCTCTGGTCAAGAATTACTGGACCAACGGGGATGCGTTATTACAATCGTTACGGACCGAAGAGGTTTATCTGGCCATGGCCTGGGATAAAGGCGGCTGGAAGGTGCACGCCGAAAAACCCGAAGTTGATTTTTTTGCACCCAAAAGCGGGGCACTGGGATGGATTGACACTTTTGCCATTCCTGCCAAATCCAAAAATGTTGAGGGTGCGTACAAATGGATCAATTTTATCATGCGTCCGGAAAACGCCGCGGAATTTACCAATTCAGATACAACCGCAAATTGTGCCAAAGGCTCAAATCAATTTGTGAAAGCCGCTATCCGCGGTAATTTTGAGCGCAGTTTTACCCCGGCAAATATCGAGAATATTAAATGGTATCCACCTGTACCGGCGAAGATAGAAGGAATCGAAGGTAAGATCCTGGATAAGGTTAAAGCTGCGAAATAAACAACCGGAAGAGCGAATATAGTCACCATACCAAGAATCTGAAATAGGGGCTTTTCTGGTATCTGCTGGAAAGCCCCTTTTCTTAACCAAGTAAGATTATCTTCTCACCTTTAATTAGCACCAACTGCATGACGTACTGAAAACAATAAATTTATCACGAGAGGCAATTTATTTTATATGCAGATTGATCTATCGGTTCAAAATGTCACCAAGAAGTTTAAAGACTTCCTTGCAGTGGACGATGTATCGTTTGAGGTCCCTGATGGTCAGTTTTTTTCGATTCTGGGCCCATCGGGTTGCGGAAAAACCACCTTGCTGCGCATGATCGCCGGTCTTACCGAGCCGACCGAAGGCCGCATTGAGATTCGGGGCCAGAGCATGCTCGGCATTCCACCGAATAAACGGCCGGTAAATCTGATTTTTCAACATCTGGCCCTCTTTCCGATGATGAACGTCGGGGAGAACATCGCATTTGGTTTGAAGCGGCGTGGCGATCGTAAAGCTGTAATTAGCGAAAAAGTGGCCACCATTTTGGAACGCGTGGACCTGGCCGGATTTGGTGACAAGAAAGTCGATCAGCTTTCCGGTGGCCAGAAACAGCGCGTGGCCATCGCCAGATGCCTGGTGCTGGAACCCGCAGTTTTATTGTTGGATGAGCCCCTGGGCGCCCTGGACCTGAAGCTCAGAGAACAGATGAAGGTCGAATTGAAAAAATTGCAGGCCAAAGTCGGCACCACATTTGTTTACATTACCCATGATCAATCTGAAGCCCTGGTGATGTCGGATCATGTGGCGGTGATGAATAAAGGGGTGTTCGAACAAATCGATACGCCACAGAATTTATATAATAACCCGGAAACACCGTTCGTAGCAAAATTTGTCGGCGATAACAATGCCTGGTGCGGTCGGATTCGTCAATGTAAGGATACCCGTGCTGAGGTTGAAACCACCGAGGGGCCGGTATTTCAGACTAAGGTTCGAGAAAATTTGACACCCGGCGCCGAAGTCGACCTTTTTCTGCGACCGGAAGCCATGCTGATTCAACCCGATCAGAGCCTGTCGGACCTGAATCGATTTGAGGTGATCGTCAAAGATATTCTATTTGACGGTGCCAACAGCCGGCTGCTGGCCCATCCGCTTGATGCGGATACCGAATTGCTGATCGCTTTACCGCAAACGCGGCAATTCGATTATATCCAAAAGGCGGATAAAATCGAAATCGGATGGGATGAGCAGTCCGGCATCTGCTTTCCCAGGAGTCCAGAAAACCCATGAAGAATCAAAAGCGATGGGGGTTGTTTTTTTTCATATCACCGGTTTTGCTCTGGCTGGTTCTGCTGATCGTTTTGCCTCAAATCGATTTGCTCGTCATGTCATTTCGTTTGGAAAATGGCGAAGGCCAAATGGTTTGGAGCCTGTCAAATTATTTCAATTTTTTTGAGGAACCCATTTACTGGCTGACATTTGTCCGAACGGCGATTTATTCTATTCTGGTCACCTTTCTTACCTTTGTCATCGCGCTTCCGGTTGCCTTTTTCATTACTAAAGTAGTGGCGCCAAAATTCCAGGGATTTTTGCTGGTTTTACTCTTGCTTCCTTTCTGGGTCAGCGAACTGGTTCGGGTTTACGGCTGGATGATTTTGCTGCGGGAAAGCGGCGTCATCAATCATTTTTTAACCAAAGTGGGGATCCTGGGGCAGCCCGTCGAAATGCTTTATAAAGATTCCACGATGATCCTGGGCCTGGTTTACACCTCCATGCTTTTTATGGTGGTTCCGATTATTTCCGTACTGGAAAGCCTGGACAACAGCCTGGTGGAGGCGGCTTATGATCTGGGTGCCAATATGTGGACCATTTTGTTTAAAATTATCATTCCACATGCCACTCCGGGCATTGTATCCGGTTCGATCGTCGTATTTATGCTGACACTTGGTAATTATCTCACCTCCAATCTGATGGGCGGCAAGAACTCTCTGTGGTTTACGGAACAGATTTACAATCAGTTTATCGCCAGTTTTAATTGGAACCAGGGATCTGCCTTCGGGTTTCTGTTACTGGTTCTATCATCTATTATCGTCTGGCTGGGATTAAAGCTGACCCGGCAAAACCTCAAAAAAGTCGTGCAATGATACGAACACTGCCAACCTCCAGAACATACAATTGGGCGTTTAAGTCCTATGTGATTCTGTATTTTACGTTTCTGTTCGCGCCGCTTTTGGTGACCTGCGTGCTGGCATTTAACGATTCCCAGTTTCCGTCTTTACCCTGGCAGGGATTTAC
>JASFGM010000385.1:0-4206 GCA_050123755.1 Desulfobacterales bacterium | reverse complement strand
TGATCGTAGAGCTTGAGGTGCCGCAAACATCGGCAGCAATGGATACGGCTGCAACCAAGCAGTCGGATGAGGACGAATTTGAAAAGTTCGATGAATTTGAAAAAGGCGATGATGAAAAATACTGGTTTACGTCTGAACGGATGACACTGGCGACTAAAATCCATGATTATCTTGATAGCCTGCCGGAAACCGGCAAGGTTTTGTCTCTGGCAACCATGCTGAAGGTCGCTGCAAAGTTAAACAACGGCAAACCCTTAGACAATTTTCAGCTGGCACTGGTATACAGCGAACTGCCTGACAGGTTTAAGCGTATTATTTTAAGACCTTATGTATCTCCCAAGCACAGTCAGCTGCGCTACTCGATCCGTGTCAAGGACTCCGAACAAACATTAAGACGGGATGCCCTGTTAAAAAAGATTCGACATGACCTGGTTAGCAAACTGGGGATAAAAGAAGACAACCTCCATTTAACCGGCTTGCTGGTGCTCTATAACAATATGTTGCAGAGCTTGTTTAAGTCCCAGATTCTTACGCTGGGAGTTGTCGTGCTGGCGCTGCTGGGCATGTTTCTAATCCTTTTTCGATCCTTGAAAATAGCGCTGATCGCCATCGCTCCCAATCTAATTGCGATTAGTGTGGTTCTTGGCGTTATGGGCTGGCTTAACATTCCCCTTGATATGATGACGATCACCATCGCCGCTATCAGTATTGGAATTGCGGTTGATAATACGATTCACTATATTTACCGATTCAGATACGAGCTCCAATTCGAAAATAGTTATATAAAGACGGTTCATCGATGCCATGGCAGCATTGGCCGCGCCCTGTACTATACATCGCTGACGATTATTAGCGGATTTTTAATCCTGGTTCTGTCCAATTTTATTCCCAGCATTTATTTCGGCCTGCTGACGGCGCTGGCTATGTTTATTGCCTTGATAGCCGCCCTGACATTACTGCCGCAACTGATAATCCTTTTTAAGCCATTCGGGCCTGAGATGAATGTGAATCACAATTAATCATTTGATTTTTTCTTTTCGTTATTTTAGGCTCTCATTTTTTCAACCCATTTAAGCAATTCAACAAATAAAACGAATCGAACCGTTATCTGGAGGTCCTCATGGACAATACCACTCTAAAAGAAGCTTTTTGCAATCTTTCGACACCCTTGATCACTGATGCATGCATGCGGTTAGATATATTTATGCGGGTTGCCCCCATCGGCATCAAACCGCTGGTTCCGGGATGGAAAATAGCCGGGCGCGTATTGCCGGTCAGACACTCCGGAAGTATCGATATTTTTTTGGAAGCGATGGCAAGTGCCGCCCCAGGCGATATTCTCATCATCGACAACGCCGCCAGAAGACATGAAGGCTGCATTGGGGATCTCACCGTCCTGGAGGCTCAGGCAAAAGGCCTCGACGGGATTGCAGTCTGGGGATTTCACAGGGATACGCCCCAGCTAATCCAGATCGGCTTCCCCG
Organism: Desulfobacterales bacterium; assembly: GCA_050123755.1. Lineage (GTDB taxonomy): Bacteria > Desulfobacterota > Desulfobacteria > Desulfobacterales > JAHEIW01 > JAHEIW01. Next base: position 2,722 of record JASFGM010000385.1, on the reverse strand, counting down.
TTTTTAGTTATGGTTCATATCCGGCAGGACCGAAGCGGGCTTATCCGCGGGGGTCAGATGCCCTTACGACTGCAAGGTTTGGCGATTTTAAATTAACATCAGATGATGTGGTTTTTGGAGACGACGATGGCGTGGTTTTTGCTCTACTGCAAGATCTTGAAGATATTATATCTTTGGCCCGCACCCTAGCGGAAACCGAACAGCGCCAGGTCGAAAACCTTAAAACCGGAAAAACCCTTTCCCAGCAATTTAGTTTTGATGAATATTTGAAAAAACGCAGCAAAAATCCGGCTTATACCTTCCGCGAGCATCTGCAGAAAATCGGTGCCGCGATAGAAGTTTAATCTCACCGCAGAGGCACAGAGTACGCAGAGATAATTTTTTGGGTCAGATTTCCTGAGAGGGAAAATCAGACCAAACAATTTGCATTCCGCGTCAAATTAACTGGCATAAAGATGCCAATGAGATTTTAGGTTACAGTATCCAGGATCATTGTATTAGCGAATAAAACTTTGTCCGCAGGACTGAGGTTTTTAGTTTTTGGTCCTCTCAACCAAAAACTAAAAGATATTTCTCTCTGTGCCCTCTGCGCCTCTGCGGTAAATAAAGTAAAGGCTTTCATTATGACACAATTCATTGAACTGAGCCATGTGATCGAGGCCGGCATGATAACTTACACCGGCTTGCCGGGACCCGTAATCAGCGACCATATGAGCCGGGAAGATTCTGAATCCCACTATTCGGATGGGACGACGTTTCAAATCGGCAAAATCGAAATGATCGCCAATACCGGCACCTATATCGACGCACCATTTCACCGCTATGAAGAGGGTCAGGATTTATCAGCGCTTAAAATGGCGTCGATCGCCAATCTGGAGGGTATCGTGTTTCGGGCAGCTCAAGGAATGCGTTCAATTGATAAGGATATTTTCGAAAGCGATAACCTCAAGGGCAAAGCCGTCCTTGTCCATACCGGTTGGGACCGGTATTGGAGAACCGATGCATATTTTGAAAACCATCCCTTTTTGACCCGCAATGCAGCTGAATACCTAAAATCCTCAGGTGCTGCCCTGGTGGGGATCGATTCGCTCAATATCGATGACACTGCCGATGGGACGCGGCCGGCGCACTCCATTTTACTGAAAGCCAATATTCCGATTGTCGAACATATGTGCAACCTGGACGCATTGCCGGAAAAAGGCTTTAGATTTTTTGCGGTGCCGGCTCCGGTGAAGGGGATGGGGTCCTTCCCGGTGCGTGCCTTTGCATTGATTGATTAAATTAGCCACAGACCCGGCATAGCTGAAAGCAACGCCGGGTCCGTGGCTAATTAAAAAGGCGCCTTTGCGTCTTTGCGTGAGACATGGTCAAATCATCCGTATTTGAAGAAACCTACGCGAACTACCTGGCCCAGATTGGCAGACTGGACTTCAAAAAAATCGCCGATCAACTCGGAGCAGAGATGGCCGGTAATGAACTCATCATCCCCTTTTTCGGAAAACCCCACCGAATATCGCCGGCCGGGATCACCGAGCCATCCGGTAGCCGACCGAATTTTTCAGTATGTGTGATTCTTTTTAAATACCTGCTACTGTGCCCTGATCATGATCCGGTTGAAAATGACTGGGTTAGCTTTAAGGATTTCAAGGATTCGGCGCCTTTTTCCGGCGCCTTCGTCAATTCCACCGAAGCCCCGCTGGCCAAATATTTTTCAGGGCACCTCAAAGACCTGGAGGCCGCCTGCCGGGGAATCCAAGGTCATGCGCCGGCCGCAACGTTCTCCTATGATCTGTGCATGCAGTTTAAGGCCCTGCCGAAAATTCCGGTCTTGCTGCTGTTCAACGATGCTGATGATGAGTTTGCGGCCCAGTGCATGGTGCTTTTTGAAAGGCGCGCTGAAAATTATTTAGACATGGAGTGTCTTGCGATGGTGGGAATGCTGCTGTTTGAATATCTAAAGGCCTAAAAAGTGTATCGTGGCCATTACCTTATCTGCAATGCCCGATGTCATTGAAAAACTAAACCATTCGACCATCCAGCATGGTTCATCTAATAGGCGCATCTATCTGATGAAACTCCATGAGGGGGATATGCCATCTATTGTGCCTGTTTTAGAGCAGCTCGCTCGCGAAAAGGGCTATGAGAAGATTTTGGTTAAGGCGCCATCACCTTACAAAGATGGGTTTGCCAAAGAAGGATACGATCAGGAGGCGATCATCCCGCATTATTTCAAAGATCGAGAGGATGCGATTTTTATGGCTAAATATTTCTCTCCGATCCGCAGACGGGTCAAAGATCGTCAGCGCATAATTGCGGTTCTTTCGTTGGCACAAAGGTACGAACGAACCCGATCACACAAAACCACCGACTGCTTTTTTGGGGTAAAGATCTGCCGGCCGGACGATACCGCTGAGATGAGCCGATTGTTCAAAGCGGTTTTTAAAACATATCCGTTTCCGGTCTTCGACCCGCATTATCTGATTGAATCGATAAATAGTCATGTCACCTATTTTTGTATTCGCAAGGACAATCGCATTGTGGCTTTGGCTGCATCGGAAAAGGACTCTGACAACCGGGCTGTAGAGATGACAGACTTTGCTACCCTTTCCGGCCACCGCCGACAGGGGATGGCCAGCTGTCTGCTGAGAGCCATGGAAAAGGAGATGATTCAACAGGGCCTGAAAACAGCATACAGTATTGCCAGGTCACTCTCAGCGGACAT
>JASFGM010000384.1:0-4211 GCA_050123755.1 Desulfobacterales bacterium | reverse complement strand
TGTTAAATCATCCACCCGGCCGTTCTCATCGATCAACACCTTCAACATAACGATGCCTTCATATCCCATTCGGCGGGCCTTGCGCGGATATGGGGGCGACGTGTTTTGCTTGTACAGCGGCCTGGCAATTTTGAGGACTGCGCCGGACAGGGCATCATCGTTTTGGGTGGCAGGCTGGATTGCTGCGGTGGTCGTCGGTTCTGAGGATCCGTCTGCTACACGCTGGATTTTTTTTATGAAGGCTGTATCCGCAGGGAGTTCTCGGCGAACGGATTTATTGTCGGAACTTGCTGGACGGATAATTCTTGCTTCAACTTTGAGCGGAATATGAGGTTTAATGCCGGCCGCCCTCTGGGTCGCTGCGATGGTTTTTATGTGCTGCTTTTTATATGTCAATGCTTTCAGACTTTTCTTCAGCCCAGCCTTTTTGACAACATTTTTTGGCGGCGTGGCCGGCGGCTTTTTTTGGAGTTGGGCGGTGTGATCGACCGGTACGGGTGCTGGCATGTCGGCGGGATTTTTCCTGGGCTTCGGATTAAAATTGGCTGCGAACTGCTTTTCAGGTGCTTTGTTGGGGACCGCGGCTTGCGCTTTGTGCTTTTGGAGCTTATTGGCTGACAATGTAATCGATAGGGACTTTGCTGCCGGCGTCGGACGGGGAGCAAGCCTCAGCCAACCGAGATCAGTGCTCAAGATAACGGCATGAAATGCAAACGCAAATATGACATAGGGCAGCAGACGGTTCACATTTATTCCTCAAAATCGGCCTGCAGGGATATGCGACTTAATCCTGCCTGGCGAATTTTATCGAGAACATTATATATCATCTGGTACTGCAAAGCGCGATCTGCAAAAACCAGCACCCCGGGCTCCCGGATGCCGCCGGCCTTGCTTTGCAGGACCTGAGTTAGATCCGCAAGGGCAATTCGCTCTTTGTCCACATAAATCGTTTCGTCCGCTTTTACAGTGACCGACAGGATCAGCTTTTTATCGACTTCTGCTGTGGTCGAAAGCGGCAGCTCAACCGGCAGCCCCCGGTGAACCGCCATGGACAGCATGGCGTAAATGAAAAATACCAGTAGCAGAAAGACAATGTCAATCAAAGGAAGCATTTCGATGCGTGCTTTTTTAGGTGCGGGCAGTCGGACTTTCATGTTCCGCCTCCGCATAATTTTTGCCGCCGGGCGGGCTTAACTTTTCGAATACAATTTCAAGGCTGGTGGCATATTTTTCGATGAGCACGGCCGCATTTTCGACGCGCGAATTAAAATAGTTATAGGGGAAAACCGATAAAATCGCGATCCCGAGACCGGCTGCGGTTGTTATCAGCGCCTGCGCGATCCCGCTGGTCACCTCCTGCGGATGCTCGATGCCCGCCGAACCTAAAACTTCAAAGGATGAAATAATGCCCAGAACGGTTCCAAAAATTCCCAACAAAGGGGCGACCGTGATCATGGTGTCCAAAATGCCCATAAAACGCCGCATATGTTTGATCTCATCGGCTGCCGCCGCTTCCATGGCCTTTATCATGGAAAATTCTTTGTGCAGAATGCCGCTGACCAAAATTTTAATAATATAATCTTTTGTATGAACCGTTTTATTTTTGATGGATTCCCAGTCGCCCTGACGCGATAGTTCCAAGATTTCATCGACAAGTGATGGTTGGCTTTTCATTGCTAGCTTCAACCAGAAAATGGCCCGTTCGATGACCACACTCAACGCAAGAATCGAACATGCCAGTAAGGGGTACATAACCGGACCCCCTTTATCAAAAATATGCCACATCGTTTATACTCCTTGTTGCGTTTGGTTCTATAGTTTAAATGCCAGCCCGACACGAAAACTCGGATCCGGCGGGCTGAAACCGAATGCTTCTTCATAGTGTTCATCAAAAAGGTTTTGGACCTTTGCGAAGATTTTAAAATCTTTGATATACCGATCATTCAGATTAAACGTATACGAGGCCGCCAGATCGACAGTAAAATAGTCATCCAGGGTCACCCGGTTGGCCGGAAAGGTTCGAAAATCGAGATCATCGCGCTCACCCACATAAAGGCCGTCGAACCGAATCTGAAACCCCTTCCAGGCCCAGTTGACATAGCCGGAAGCCGTGTGCTCCGGCCGGCGCAAAAGATCCTTGCCTTCCTCAAAAGGTGAACTCGGCCCGCCGACACCACCGTCATCGGTGACCTCGGTATCCAGATAGGTGTAGTTGCCGCCCAAGGTAAAGCCATAGCCGGGCTTACACAACGCCATCAGCTCGATTCCCTGGCTTTCGGCTTCTTGAATATTTTCAAAATCCGGATCCGGACCCGGCCGGTCAATATAGGTGATCAGATCATCGAATTTTTGATTAAAGTAGGTGGCACCCAAAACGAGCTTATTTTGCCACAGCACCTGATCGACACCCACTTCCCACGAATACGATTTTTCCGGGTCCAGATCGGGGTTGCCGGTGGCAAATCCCTGGGCGAACTGCTCCGTAAAGGTGGGCGTCTTAAAACCTTTTCCGGCCGCGCCCCGAAATACCGTTCCGGTTTGCGTCAATTCGTATGCAACCGAACCGCGCGGAACAAATTCATTGCCGAACTCGCTGTTATCTTCATAACGCGCCCCGGCGGTCAAATGCAACCGATTAAAAAATGACAGTTGCTCCTGCGCATACCACCCCCGGTTGTCGCGACCCTTGCTCAAACGATCTTTTGTGTCAACTCCAAAAAAGATGGATCGCGTTTGTTGATCATAATCTTCATCCAGATATTCAAATCCAGCCGTAAAGGTCGAGCGAACCGTTTCAGTTGTCGGATAGCGAATATTAAAATGATAATCGATGGAATAGCGTGTCTCTTCAGTATTCAAAAACAAGGCGCCAAAGGTATCCGCCGGTGGATCTTCAGGATCATTAAGATCTTCTTCCTTATAATGATAGCCGAACAACACGGCATGCTCCAGCCATGACAGCATCTGGTATTGAGCGTTTATGCCGCTGACCCAATCATCAGTTTTCAGATCCTGATTGGGATCCAGCGGAGAATACCGGTCACCGGCATCTTCGGTCGGAAATTTATCTTTAGCGTCCTCGTATCGCCCGGTGAAGGTGAGGTCGAGATTATGCAGGGGATACACATCCACCCGGCCACTGAATGTATTATTCCAGTAATCCTGGTTGACATCCAGGTAGCCGTTATCATCCACCCGGGCGTATGCCAGGCTGGCTCCGATCCATTCGTTTCCACCCGTAAAGCCGACACTTTGCTCTCCGATGTAGTTCTTATCGCCCTTTAAGTAGGTTCCATTTGAAGTGGAGGCCCGCAGCGACGGTTTACCCTCACCCGGTTTGGTAATAAAATTGATCACCCCGCTAATCGCATCCGAGCCGTATAAAGCACTCTGAGGTCCTCGGACGATTTCGATCCGTTCGAAATTTTCGGTGAGCAAGGAGCCGAAGTCAAATGCGCCGCCCCCCTGATTGACGCTCACACCGTCGATTAAAACTTTGGTAAAGTTATCTTCACCACCTCTAATATAAAGTGAGGTCGTGGTACCGCGACCGCCTGTGCGCACGAGATTAAAACCGGAGACATCTCTTAAAACATCTAAAATATCGACGGCCTGACGCTCTTCAATTTCTTTTTCGGTAACCACGGTTGTTGAAACGCCCAATTCTCTGACCGGGGTCTCGGTGCGCGTGGCCGTCACCAGGGTTTCATCCATTATGGGGACCGAATCTTCTTCCTCAGAATCTGCTAAAACCGGGTTCGCTACGATCACCCAAAGTAAAAAGCCGATCAGCATGCTCCAGACGTGCTGCTTCATTGTTTTTCCTCCTCATGGCCTAAAGATTAATTAGAAGTGGTTTCAAAACCCCATCTGAGGCCCAATGGCTGCGTTGCCCCGCCAATGTAAGCGGGATTTCACATCTGTTTGAATGAACATTAAAGTGTTCATCAGGCCTCCGATAAATGCTCACATACCCATGTATGCTGAGAACAACGACTTTCTCGATCGGCCTGCGCCTTACCCTTGAACCTGATCTGAGGTTTTGAAACCACTTCTAGTCGGTGGCCGCTGTAAAAAAAAGCCCTTCAAGCGATAACGCTTGAAGGGCTGCACCCAGTTTTCTTAACCCTTTTTATATGATCTGCTGTCTCTGTCGTCCGCAGAGCTCCGGCAATTTGCAAGGCAGGTCTTCTGGCTTTCGGATCCGTCTA
>JASFGM010000383.1:0-4213 GCA_050123755.1 Desulfobacterales bacterium | reverse complement strand
GTCTGGTTCAGTTTGGTGAGATTCTTTGCTTGCGTGGACGACGGTCCGAAGCTGAGCCTTATTTCCTGCAGGCGATCTCCTATTATGACCGGGGGCTGGTCTTTGATGCTGAAGACGTCGCCTGGGTGGCGCAAGCCTGCCGGGCTTTGGAGCGGTTTCACGATGCCAACAACCTATTTCGCGAAGCCGTGCGCCTCGATCCTGAGAAGCTCGAGACCCACGTCTTGTGGGGAGATCTTTTTCTTGAAAAATACAACGTCGCCGAAGCACGGCGCTCCTATGAGCACGTTCTGAAACAAAATGACAAGCATGTTCCCGCCCTCGTGGGAATGGCGCAGACGGCGGGAGGTCGAGTCGCCCATGAATTTCTGGGCAGCGCTCTGGGGATTAACCCGCGCTCCGTGTCGGCCCTTGTGGCCCGGGCAGGTTTATTCAGCGAGGATGATCGCTACGAGGCGGCGGAGGACTGCCTGAAGCAGGCGTTGCAAATCAATCCCGAGTCCACGGATGCCATGGCCTTACTGGCAGCCATCGCCATTCTGAGAGACGACGACGAGACAATTCAAGAACTTGAAAAAAAGATGGCAACACTCAGCCCCGGCAACGGGCGGTTTTATGCCCGCATCGCTGAAATCTGCGGCCGAAGCTATCGCTTTGACAAAGCCGTTCGCATGGCCCAAAAAGCCGTCGCGCTGGATGCGCGGCACTGGAACGGACACACCATTTTGGGTATGAACCTTTTGCGACTGGGAAAGGAAACCCAGGGGCGGTTTCATCTTGAAGAGGGCTTCCGGGGAGACCCCTTCAACGTTTGGGCGATGAACCTGCTGAAAGTCCTTGATGTGCTGGACGGTTTTGAGACACGTGCGACCGAACACTTCATCGTCCGCATGCATCCTTCCGATGCCGATATTTTCTGGCCTTATTTAAAACCGTTGCTGGAAGAATGTTGGAAAACGCTCACGGCCAAATACGATTTCAGACCCCGGGGACCGATTCTCATCGAAGTATTTTCCGAGCATGAAGACTTTGCCGTACGGACTTCGGGACTGCCGGACATCGGACATCTCCTGGGGGTTTGCTTTGGCAGCGTTATTACCCTTGGTTCTCCGAGGGCCCATAAACCACCCGGTTCGATCAACTGGCAGGAGGTTGTCTGGCATGAATTCGCCCACATCATTACCCTGCAGATGACAAACAACAAAATGCCGCGCTGGCTCTCCGAAGGCGTTTCTGTTTTTGAAGAAAAAAGCGGCCGGCCCGAGTGGGGGCGGCGTCAGGACATCGAACTCGTGAAGGCAGTTCAGGAAAATAGGATTATCGGACTCAACCGCCTGAACGAGAGCTTTTCCCGGGCCAAAACTCTGGCGGATTTGAACTTTGCCTACTACGAGGCTTCCCTTCTGGTCGAGTTCATCGTAGAGCGCTATGGATTTGAAACTCTCAAGACGCTTATCTATCGTTTTGCGACCCATGCGAAGACGAGCGATATTTTTAGATCGGTTTTTGATGTCTCCCTGGAAGAATTTGAAAGGAATTTTTTTGCATGGATCAACGGACGGGTAAAAATGCTTAACATCTATGTCACCAAAGATGGGCTTTCCGATCCGGGCCCATTCTCTGTTCAAAAGAACGGCGGCAACCTAACGCTGTCGGAGGATCGGAAAAACGGTTTGATTGAAGCGCTGCGCAAGCAAATTGAAGCCCACCCGCGTGATTTTTTGGCGCATTTGCAATTGGGCCTCATTTTGTACGCTTCCAAAGATCTTGAGGGGGCCATTAACCACCTAACCATTGCCAGGGACCTGCTGCCCGGTTACAGCGCTTCACCCAATCCGCGGCAGATCCTGGCTGCGATATATGAGAAACTCGGGGACACCCAGGCCATGATCCGTGAACTGGAGGCTCTGGTAAATGTTCAGCAGCATGCCTATAGCGCCTGTCTTAAATTAGGCCAGGCGGCGCAGGTACGCAAGGAATTTAACCGGGCCGTGTACTATTTGGAAAGAGCCATTGCTGTAAATCCATATGATCAGGATGTGCATCGTTCATTGGGGGCTGTTGCCATGCAAAGATCGGATTATACAACGGCTATTCGGGAGTACGGCGTTTTGTTAGCTCTGGACGAAACGGATCCGGCCTCAGCCAATACGGATCTAGCCGAAGCCTTCCTGCGGGACGGCAATAAAGTCCAGGCCAAACGATATGCCTTGGCAGCTTTAGAAATCGCCCCCATGTTTGAGAGGGCCCAGGATATTCTACTGGATACATTGGATCCCTGAGCTGCCGTTATAGAAACTGAAACCTGAGACCAGACACCTGAAACTTTAACCCGTAGCGTTGGCTAAGCTCCCTTGGATACAAAAAATCAACCGGCAGGTGCCATGAGACCCATTTGGATATCCGTATTCATTCTGTTGCTAACCGGCAACATTGCCTTGGGGCAGGATGAATCCATGCTTGCGGGATTACCGCCGGAACCTGAAGACGACCTTGCCGGTGAACATGAATTCATTTTGATTCGAGGAAAATATGCGAATTATATATCAGACGCATCGTTGGGATATCGACGCGGCCCCCGCAACCGCGCCTGGTGGCAAACCGATTTTGACGGTGCCGATCGCAATCTGCTGCGGGGTCTGAGGCGTTATACAACCGTGGACACGTCCAGCAAAAGCTTTAAGGCGCTGTCGCTGACGGATCCCGAGCTTTTCGAACATCCTTTTTTGTACATTAACATGAAGCGGGTGCCGCTTTACTCGGGCAACGGGCCCAACTTTTCAGCGGAAGAAGCCGCCGCCCTGCGAGAATACATGCTGCGGGGCGGATTCGTCATGTTGGACGATTTCTGGGGGCCGCAACACTGGCAGGATTTTCTAGTTGAACTCGATAAAATTTTCCCGGAGCGCAAACCGCGCAAATTAGAATTGAGCCATCCGATATTTCATTGCTTTTTTGATATCGATGAAATCAAGCAGGTGCCGGGACGGGGGGTTACCTGGAATTTCGGATGGGGATTTACGCTCGACAACCCGGATTACCCAACGTCGGTGCACGGTCTTTTTGATGACGACGGCCGGCTGATGATGGTGGTCAATTTCAATACCGACCTCGGCGATGGATTGGAGCACACATTCGATCAATTTTACCCGACCCGTTACTGCAATGCGGCCTACAAACTGGTCATTAACTATATTATTCACGCGATGAGCCATTAGTATGAAAACAAAACTCCTGCTTTGCATCTTCTGCGCAGGCTTGTCCATGATCACTGCAGATAGCGCGGCGGAAATCGCCGCCACCACCGATCACACCACGGAGCTGGATGAGGCCGGTGATGCATTTACGTTCGTGCGGATCCAATACGATACGGCCGGCGGCAGCTGGGATGAGGGCGAGCATTGGGGACCCTGGCGCACCTGGGCGGTGGACTTTCCCGCGGCGGATCGCAATTTTCTGCGGGGTGTTCGAAGGCTGACGAATATCCATGTCAACAAGGAGCCGATCGTCCTGCGGCTTGATGACGATCGTATTTTTGAATATCCCTTTCTGTATATGCTGGAGGTCGGCCGCCAGGGAGGCGTGCAATTTTCGGAAAAGGAAATGCGCAATCTGCGGGAATATCTTTTGCGGGGCGGTTTTCTGTTTATCGACGACTTCTGGGGAACATGGCAGTGGTCTAATTTTTATCGAACCTTTTCAAAGGTATTCCCGGAAAAACCCATTGTGGAAATCAGCAAGGATCACCAGATCTTTCATTGTTTCTATGATATTGACGGTCCGCAAATGATCCCCAGAGTCCACAATATCGACAATTATCCTGAACAGGATGTTGAGGTCGCCATCAACCGCGCGGTCCTCGATGACGACGGCCGGGTCATGGTACTGATCAACTGGAACTCGGATATCGGCGACGGCTGGGAGCACACCTACCATCCCGTATACCCGACCCAATACGCCAACATGGCGTATCGACTGGGAATAAACTATTTAATGTACGCGCTGACACACTAACCGACTATATAGGCTAAGATCATAAATTTGGGCCAAGCCTTTATAACAGTCCCCGGCGCAAAAATTGAGCCGCTGTTAGATATGGGTCCCCGGATACTGGATCATAGAAGATGGCGATGGAGGTTACACCGATGACTGAAACACCGCTAAGAGAAATGAGACCGCTAATCGATACTGAAGACGAGATTGCGCTGGTGGA
>JASFGM010000382.1:0-4213 GCA_050123755.1 Desulfobacterales bacterium | reverse complement strand
GCTTTTTTAGAATTTCTTCTTTTCTAGCATCTTCCATCTTTAGGTCTCCTTCCCGATCAAAGAATCGGGTATGTGTTTCATTAGAGTCTTAGTTGTTATTTTTCTACATTTTGTGGCAAAACATTTACGCCACCAAGACACAAAGACGCAAAGATAAATATTAAACAAAAAGTGACGCGTTTCCCTTTGTGTCTTGGTGCCTTTGTGGCAATTTGTTCCGGCTCGTCCGGGATCGGTCATCGTTACCAATTCGCTTTAAAGTCGTCCCACAGCCGGAGAAGCTTGGGTACCGTATTTTCGCACCGTTTGTACATAGGCCTCAATATTTTCCTTTTTCATATCCGGCCAGAGGTCACAGCCCGGCCAGACGGCGTCGACCCCATCATCAATACATTTTTTGATCACCGGCTCCACATCGGCAACATCTCCCGTCACCAGGGTGCCGTACGGATCAAAATTTCCGAACAACAGCACATCATTACCCAGTTTTTTGCGGGATTCAACCACATTGTTTTTTTGATCGACGCTCAAGGCATCGGCCCCGCAATCGTTCATCATTTCGATAATCAGATCCGTAGATCCGCAGATATGATTGATTGTTGGGATATTTACAGCCTCGAAGATCCTTACGAGATTCGGCTGGATCACCGTTTTCCAAACTTTGGGTGAAAGCAGATCGGATCCGGATCCCATCTCCCGAATATTCATATAGTCCACGCCGACGCTTTGATAGTGCTGGGCCACTTTGATAACCAGATCGGTCATTTTCGAAAGAAAGGCCTCAACTCTTTCTTTATCCTTGCGGACACCCTTAAGTAAAAGGTCTAATTCAAAAACCTGACCCGCCATGGTGAAAGGACCCAACACCCAGCCGCCGATGGCAAGATGACCGCCTATCCGGGACTTTAAAATTTCAAAGGCTTCGTCTACCATTGGCATGCGCCCTTTATCGAGAAAATCCTCAGGAATCTCGACATCATCGGGGTTGCTCCACTTTGTCGGCACAGTGGGGTAAAGAATGTCTTCGGCACTGTCGTAGAGGCTGACGCCACGACCCAAAGCCTCGGGTATGGTGCACATATCGTAGGGAATGACCACGGCATCGAAACCGAACATCTCGGCGGTCAGCAGGGCGGAGCGCGCCAGGTTTTCGGCCGAGGTATGCACCTCTGCAAATCGGATACCCATCTCATTTATGGCCTGAATGGCGACCATTCCCATACCGCTGAAACAGGGCATAATATCGACGGGCTCACGCTTAAAAAGCCGCATCACTCTCTCTTTAGGGGTTAGTTCAGACATATAATGTTCCTTTCAAATCTCTATTTCCTGGATCTTGCACGAGCCGGAGGCTTTCATATGGCAAGGAGAAGCTCCGCAACCTTATAAAATCAGAAGCTTCATGCCGCAAAGCGGTGCATTTAAGGCTGAGGCTATAGTGTACTATGCCTCGGCCTTAATAACGCAGCAGATGGAAGCCTCCGGCTCGCCCAATGGGTGAAAAGTAATGAGATAAAATGATTTTCATCCTTTAAACATGATCCCAGCTTCTCATTAATTTTCATGCAAGATTCAGGTTTTTTTGCACTTACCCTAACGATTGCAGGGTTTTAAGCTGATCCATAAAATCGGGAAACAGCTTGTAAAGAGGATGATCGGGTTCTTGGGGCAATTCTTTTGTCTCGGCAAAGACCGCGGTGGCTAAAAAGGCATCGGCCATTGCCACGGCCGGAAAGATTCTGGTTGCGCCGGCCATCGGGCCGGAAAAAATCATGTCGTGGTACATAAAAGCAGAAAGCGCCTCTAAAGCTGCATCGGCCGCTGCCCATCCCTTAAAGCCCCACAACTCTCTTGCCTGGTTCCACATATAGGATCCGTTGCTGGGTGCACTGGCCGCCGGAAATCCCCAGCGCTCTTTTACCATGCGATTGGCGATTGCACACAAGGCCGTTGCGGGACCGTTCATCACCGAAGTGTCTACAAAAATACTTTCAAATTCCGCCCCCACTTTTTCAATGGCCTCCAAAAGCCTTTGGGTGCCGGTCATACGGCCGCTGGGCATCTGATCCTCCTGATCGAAGGCGACCAGCAAAACATGCTTGACACCCATTTGTGAAATTTCGCGGATCTCGGTTTCAATGTCTTTTTCCCAGACCGTCAGGCTGTTGTAAAACATACGGTCCAGCAGCCCCTTATCGGCACAGTATGCCGCGGCTTCCAGCTTGGGCTTCAATACCCAGGCATCGATGCAAAAGGGCATCTCGGTCACCGACGTCAGAAAATCAATGAAAACTTTGAATTCTTGGCCGCTGTTGGCCACAATGTCAGCCATTCCGGGAACACCCGTCTCAGCAGAAAGTTTGTCCTGGGCCCTGAGAAGCTCGGCGGCCCGCTCCTCATCAAATCCTTGCCGGCGCTTTGCCTTAAAAACGCGGTCGCCTTTCTGGAAAATAGAAGAACAGATCACCGTAGGATAGTCTCCGGGTTGCCCGCCAAATTTCACGCCGCCCACTTCACAAACTTTTTGTTCCCTTTCAAATGTAAACATGTCTGGCCTCTGCTCATCTAAAACCTGGGTCTGATTAACAATAAACTTTCTTAAAGATCAAGGATTTTGGAAACGGCTCATTTGCCAGCAGCGTTACCTTATACTTAAAGCCCGAAGCATCCGTCAATGTTTTTAAAAACTGAACATTCCCCCGATAGAAGCCATTAAAAACAATCCCGCTTCGGTTAATTCCGTCATGGCACCCAGCATATCGCCCGTAATGCATCCCATCCGCTTTTTATAGAAAAAAAGAATTGAACCGCAGATGATCGCAAATGCCAGGGTCAGCCAGATTGCCTCTAGCCCTAAGAGCAAAGAAAGACCGATGGGCAAGAGCAGGCCCCAGAAGTGCCTGCATGACAATTTTGCATGAAAAAAGGGTTTGCCGGTGCCCTCAGGCCGCCCGTATGGCAAATAGCGCATGCCAAACAGAATTCCGGCTCTGGCATAGGCCGGAACAATGATCAACAAAATACTGCGATTGTAACTTAGGCTGGCAATACCACCCCATTTTATTGCCAATCCGAATAAAATCGCAACCAAACCCATGGTTCCGATCCGGCTGTCTTTCATGATCTCCAGCGCTTTATCCCGGGAACGCGGTCCCAAAAGACCGTCGGCGGTATCTCCCAATCCATCAATGTGAAAGGCGCCGGTTAGCACGGCCAGTAAAATTATATCGAGCAGGGCCACAACCGGTGGTGTCCAGAATCTAACGACCATGGCGTCGAAACCCGCTACCAGCAGTCCGATTAAAATACCCACCAGCGGGAAATAGGGCACCATTTTCGGCGGATCAAACGATTGGGCCTTTCCCAACGGAAGGATCGTGATAAATTGCAGGGCTGAGATTAAGTTGCGCATTGGCTTGCTTCTGGCCTCAAATAGGTTTCAGGTGTCAGTGCTCAGGTGTCAGCAAAACGAGCCTGGGACGTCATGAATTATCTGATTCTGTATTCCAGCCTCCGTCATTTGTATTCTATCATCTGTTTGCTGACGCCCGACACCTGACACCTGAAACCAGATCACCTAATTGATTAATTAAGAGTTAATAATGAAATACCAAAGTTTAGAAAGTTGCCCAACTGCTATCCCTTGATGGTTGCCGCAATTCCCGCAACCATCCAGATCACTTTATCGGCGGTTTTGGCCACGGCCTGATTGGCCAGCCCGATGATATCTCTATATTGCCGCGCGAGCAGGTTCTCCGGAACGATGCCGCTTCCGACCTCATTGGAGACCAAAACAACCGGGCAGGTCGCTTTCTCAAGCGCATCTATTAATTGAGAAATCGCTTCTTCTATTTTTTTTTCATCACGGGTTTCCATCAAAAGATTGCTCACCCACAGGGTCAGACAATCTATCAGAATAACATCCGCCCTGTTGTTGTTTTCAAGAATGGTCTCCGGCAACTTCAGCGGTTCCTCAATAGTCGTCCAGCTCTTGCTGCGCACCGTTTGATGTTTTGCAACCCGCTTTTTCATTTCATCATCTTGCGGCACACAGGTGGCGATATAAATCTTCCGCTCTCCGGGCATCTTTTCGGCTGTTTGCAGCGCATAGGTGCTTTTTCCGCTTCGGCAGCCACCTATCATAAAAATGACTTCGTTCACCTTGGCAATCCTATTCCGATCTTCTAATATTAATTGAGACGCTTAATACTCG
>JASFGM010000381.1:0-4213 GCA_050123755.1 Desulfobacterales bacterium | reverse complement strand
CGTTCCTTTATTTGTTCAACTTCGCTTTTGGATTCGGCCAGGTGGATGACCAGGGGTAAACCGTAGGATTGCGTCAGGTTAAATGCTTTTTTTAGTAATTGAGGTCCACACAGATAGCTTGAATGCGGCTCTACGGCAATGCTGACCAGCGGATCATCTTTCCAGGTATCGATCAGCGTTTGGGTATATTCAAATCCTTTATCGATGGGGCCGTAATTGGGCGAATCAAAATCATACAGCACTTCTCCGACAACTGCCCTCACACCGGCGTGTTTTGCAGCCCGGGCGACCGCATCCTCAAACAAATACATATCGCAGAAGCAGGTGGTACCGGACATGATCATTTCCGCACAGGCCAGCAGGGCCCCCGAATAGACTTTGTGATCATCCAGTTTAGCCTCAGCCGGAAAAATATGGTCATTGAGCCAGGTCATCAACTGAAGGTCATCTGCCAGTCCTCTGAAGCAAGTCATGGAGGCATGGGTATGGCTATTGATCAGTCCCGGCATGATGATGCCGCCGTTCGCATCAATAATCCGCGAGGCGCTCCAGTCGGAAAAATCAGTGCCCGGTCCGATAGCCGTGATCGTATCTTTGCGAATGGCAACCGCGCCGTTGCTTATTTGCGTATGGTTTGCATTTAATGTCAGTACGGTCCCGTTTGTAACGAGGATATCAGCGGATTTCGCTTTCATATATTTTTTCAGCAACCCCTTTCATGATTTTTTCCAGCAGCGGCGCAGCACCTTGGGCCACTGCAATGATTTCCTCAACGGTCGCCGGAATTGGATTCTCCGGATTATGGACATTGGTAATCGTCGAGAGCCCGAGCACCCGCATGCTGCCGTGGACCGCAGCAATCACTTCTTGCACCGTTGAAAAGCCGACGGCATCTGCTCCGATGGTTTGCAAAAATTTCACTTCTGCCGGTGTCTCGAGGGAAGGCCCTGCAAGTCCCGCGTATATTCCCTTTTGCAGATGTGCTCCGGCGGTTTTGGCGATGCTTTCGGCCGCAGCAATAAGCGCTTGATTATAGGCCCGGCTCATATCCGGAAATCGCACACCCCAGCTGTCTTCATTGGGCCCGATGAGCGGGTTTGAGCCGGTCAGATTAATATGATCGGTAATCAGCATGATCTCGCCGGCACAAAAATCAGGATTCAGGCCGCCGGCTGCATTTGAAAGGATCAGAACCTTTACGCCAAGTTGTTGCATTACCCGTATAGGATAGGTGACTTCCAGGGGGCTATAGCCCTCGTATAGATGAAACCGGCCTTGCATGGCAATAAGCGGGCAACCGTTCATATTGCCACTGAGCATACGGCCGATATGGGTTTGAACCGTTGAGAGCGGGAAATGGGGGATGTCTTTATAATCGATTACCGTGTCGATTGCCATGGATTCCGCGCTTGCACCCAAACCGGTTCCGGTTAACAAACCGATATAAGGCGCTTGTTTTAGTTTACCTTTGATAAAATCAATGGTTTGCGCTAACCGCCTTTTGTTCTTTTGCATAGATGTCCTTTCGAAAATCTAAATTTTGGAGAAAATTATTTTAGTTCACTAAAATGCATCAGTCAAGGCGGCAGGTACCACGCGTGAAAACAAGATGTTCTCATTGACATTTTTATGACACTGTGGCATATCCACTGCCTTATATGATTGCCCTCTTTAAAGTTTTTTGTTTAACTACGGCGCATTTCCGTCACCGGTGCGAGCAAATTAGGGAGATCTGCAAATGATATTTGATACCCATCCGGAACATTCCGATATCACAGATGAAATGTGGTCCAAAATTGATGAAATCATTGCCAACAACAAAGATATTCCGGGTTCAATTATAGGTGTTTTGCGTGAATGCCAGGACGTCGTGAGCTGGCTGCCTGTTGAGCTGATTGACTATATCAGTGATGGTCTCAATCTTTCGCGCAGCGAAGTTTTCGGAATTGTTTCCTTTTATTCCCTCTTTTCCCTGACGCCCAAAGGCAGACACCAGATTAAGGTCTGCATGGGCACGGCCTGTTATGTCAAGGGCATCAAAGAAGTCATTAGCCGCATCGACAACCAATACCAGGTCAAAGAAGGATGCACCACCGAAGATCGGCGCTTTTCTTTGGAAGCCGTTCGATGTTTGGGGGCCTGTGGGCTGGCTCCGGTGGTGGTAGTGGATCAGGACACTTACGGCGGTGTGAAAGCCGACAAAGTCATCGAGACGCTTGATAAATACGAATAGCGAATCATTGCACGCAGGAGTTGGGCATGAGTAAGGCAAGAACTCATTTGATGTTGTGCGGCGGCACGGGCTGCCATGCAAGTGGGAGTGGATTATTTCGGGAAACGCTTCAAAAAGAGCTGGAGCGCAGGGAACTTTCTGATGAAATTAAAATTATTGAAACCGGCTGCAACGGCTTTTGCGCTGTCGGGCCGGTTATGCTGGTTGAGCCCGAAGGTATCTTTTACCAGAAGCTGAAACCCGAAGATGTGCCGCACCTCGTCGAAGAGCATTTTCTTAAAGGCCGTCCGGTAAAAAAACTATTCTACGTCGAACCCGCCTCCAAAGAAACCATTGCCCATATGAACGAAATTCCATTTTTCAAGGACCAGATGTTTTGGGCCATGCGAAACAAAGGGCACATCGATCCGGAGGTCATCGATGAGTACATTGCCCGAGATGGTTATTTCGGTGCCGCCAAAGCGCTGCAGGAGATGAGCCCGGAACAGATCATTGCAGAGGTAAAGATATCGGGTTTAAGAGGTCGCGGCGGAGCCGGCTTTTCAACCGGATTAAAATGGGAGTTTGCCAGTAAAAGCCCCGGTGAGATCAAATACGTTTTATGTAATGCCGATGAAGGTGACCCGGGCGCCTTCATGGATCGAAGTCTATTGGAGGCCGACCCGCATGCTGTCTTGGAAGGTATGATTATTGCCGCCAAAGCGATTAATGCCCATCAGGGATTCATTTACGCACGAACAGAATATCCGTTGGCGATTAGAAGATTGCAGCTGGCGATTAAACAAGCCAGAGAGTACGGATTGCTGGGAACAGATATACTGGGGACCGGCTTCGATTTTGACGTTGATATTTACCAGGGCGCAGGTGCGTTTGTTTGCGGAGAAGAGACGGCCCTGATGAGATCAATTGAGGGCAAACGCGGGATGCCGCGACCGCGTCCCCCCTTTCCGGCCCATAAAGGCCTCTGGGAGAAGCCGACAATCTTAAATAATGTCGAAACCCTGGCGAACATTGCGCAGATTATCATAAATGGCGGAAAATGGTATGCCAGTGTCGGTACCGAAAGCAGCAAAGGAACGAAAGTGTTTGCGCTTACCGGCGATGTCAACAACATCGGTTTGGTTGAAGTGCCGATGGGCACGACACTGAGAACGATGATATATGATATCGGCGGGGGCATTCCAAAAAAGAAGAAGTTTAAAGCCGTGCAGCTCGGAGGTCCTTCAGGCGGATGCGTACCTGAAAAGCACCTGGATATCCCCATCGACTATGAGGAAATTGCCAGAGTCGGTGCTATTATGGGTTCCGGCGGGGCCATTGTGATGGATGAAAACACCTGCATGGTCGATATGGCCCGCTTTTTTATGGATTTTGTCCAGGACGAATCCTGCGGCAAATGCACACCCTGTCGTGAGGGGACGCGGCGACTTTTGCAGATCCTGGAAAAAATCTGTGAAGGCCGGGGGAAAAAAGAAGATATCGAGACCCTGCAGGAACTTTCAACTACGATTAAAGAGGCTGCGCTTTGCGGGCTGGGCCAGACCGGACCCAATCCGGTCCTTTCAACCTTACAGTATTTTAAAGATGAATATGAGGCCCATGTATATGAAAAAAAATGTCCTGCCAAACGTTGCGTGGAGCTATTAAAATTCGAGGTGGAACCGGAAATATGCACCAAATGCGGCCTTTGTTTCCGAGCCTGTCCCGTTGAAGCCATCACCTGGCAAAAGAAAGAAGTTGCCAGCATTGATAAGGAAAAGTGCATTAAATGCATGACCTGTTTTGATAAGTGTAAATTCGGCGCCATCTTTTAACCTAAGTTGATCGTTCCAAATTTTAAAAAAGGGTCATTTTCTTTATTTTAATGAATTCTGTCGATTTATATTTTTTAAAATTTGAAACCCCACGGGGGATTGCCGATCTTACCGCATCTACTGCGTTAGATGACGTCCCGCATCGTTCACTATAGCGGAACGACAT
>JASFGM010000380.1:0-4236 GCA_050123755.1 Desulfobacterales bacterium | reverse complement strand
GCCGGTTTCGTCCGGGCATACAGCCGGGCAGCGGAGCGAATGTCTTCGGCTGCAAGCCAGGTACGCTCGGCGATCGTCTCCGGCGCAAATTGGGACACAGTGTGCCGTAGCTTGTCAAATCCTAAGGTCCATTTATCAATAAATTTGGGGTTATAGAGCTGTTCGGAGACGATCACATTGATCATCGACATGGCTAAAAGACCGTCACAGCCCGGCTTGATTTGGAGCCACACATCGGCCATTTCAGACAGTCGGGTTCGAACCGGATCGACAACAATTAATTTAGCCCCATCGTTTTTTGCGAAAAGAATGGATTCATAGGCGGGTGGATTTGTGTCGCGGTCATTTTTTCCAAAAATCAAGATGCATTTCGCATTGCGATAATCGGCCGAAGTCATGGCTCCATAGGTGACAACATGGGCGAACTCGCGGGCCACATGGCAGACTGAGCCGTTTCCGATGGCATTCGGAGAGCCCAGCGTGTTCATGAATCTAACGGCATAATCCCACGGCGCACCCCAATCGGCTGCCATTCCCCGCATCCAGCAGACGCTTTCTGCTCCGAAGCGGGACTTTAGTTCCGTCAGCTTACCGGCAATGCGGTCCAAGGCTTCCGGCCAGGAAGCTTCTTTGAAGGCGCCCTTGCTGTTTTTAATTAAAGGTTTTCGCAAGCGCTGTGGAGAATAGACAATATCCGCAGCAGCCTTTAATTTCGGGCAGCTATAATTTTTTTCCAAAGCCGGAGGTGCTTTTCGTTTGGCAGAGACGAGCTTTCCGTTTTCGATATGAACGACGATGGGGCAGATCGCCGAGCACAGCCGGCAGGTTGTGTGTCTTGTTTGCATTGACCTCACCTCGGCAAAAAGGATGTATTCGCATAAGCTTCAAATTTATATCTGAACTTTTCGGATGCTATTTTTGCGGTTAAGTGTTTTCGATTTTTTCATAAACGATCCGCGCAAGGCCTAATTTTTGCGAAACGACAACTGAGATAAATAAGATACAACCAATTGCATTCCATGGCAAACCGGGAACCAGAAGACCCGCGGATGCCAGCCCCAAAGCGATTCGTTCAAAAATTTTTGTCTTCTTTAATAGAAAATTCTCCCAAGCGGCGGCGAAGGCAACCAAACCTAAAAGGATTGAAACAATGGTTTCCAGTATCATACCTAACGAGTCTTGGAGTAGAATGGCCGGGCGATAGTAAAACATAAACGGCAGGATATACAGACCTTTGGCAAACTTAAAAGCCGTGAGCATTGTCTTCATGGTCTCTGAGCGGGCAATGCCGGAAGCTGTGATTGAAGCCAGTCCGACCGGAGGGGTGATTTCGGAATCAATGCTGTACCAGATCATGATTAAATGGGCCACAAGCAGCGGGAATCCCATATCCGTCAGAGCCGGTCCGGCAGTGATGGCCAGCACAATATAGGCCGGCCCGGCCGGCAGGCCCATGCCGAGGATCAGGGAGATTAGCCCGACAAACACGATGGCAAAAAAAGGCATTCCATGGCTGAGATCAGAAAGAAACCATGAAACTTTAAGGCCTACGCCCGTCAATCCCACCAATGCCAAAATAATGCCAATGCAGGCCACGATACTTCCAATGCTCAGGGAGTACTTGCCGCCCAGAACCAGAGCGCCATAAATGAGCTTAACGTCAAAGCGACGGAAGCGAATCATGTGCACGCCGATAAGAGAAACCATTCCCGCCAAAGCAGCGATGGCCGGGGAATATCCCATGGCCATGGCCACAATGATGAGAATCAGTGCAAAGAAGAATTGCCAGCCTGATTTGATAATATCCCAGAAGCGGTCATCCGACAGGCTCTTATCGACACCGATTTTGTTTTTCTTGGCCTCAAAGTGGATGAAGGTGCCAACGGTGATGAAATATAGGATAATGGGTATAGTGGCCACGGCGACAATTTTCAGATAAGGGATCTGGGTAAACTCCACCATAATAAAGGCAACCGCCCCCATGATGGGCGGCATGATTTGACCCCCGGTGGAAGCCGCTGCTTCGATGGCCGCCGCAATGTGAGGCCTGTATCCGATTTTTTTCATCATCGGAATTGTAAAAACACCGGTGGAGGAGACATTGGCAATGGCACTGCCGGATATCGATCCCATAAAAGCACTGCCCACAACAGCGGCCTTGGCGGGTCCGCCAACGGTCCTTTTTGTCATGGAAAACGCCAGGTTCATAAAAAAATCGCCGGCACCGGTCATTTCCAGAAAGGCCCCCAGTATTATAAAGGGAACAACATAGCGGGTCATGAACTTGGTCGCCATGCCATAGTAACCCTCGAGACCGCAGTAAACCTGGCTGATGATTGTCCCTACGTCGAAGCCCGGATGCCCGAAGGTTCCCGGTATCCAGTTCCCCAGATAAGCATATAAAATGACGGCCGATGCGACCCCCGTCAAGCCCCAGCCAATCACCCGGCGCCCGATGTCCAGGCCGATCAAAATCATGATGACACCGAAGAAGATATCCAGAGACGAGGGGGTGCTGAGCCGGGTAAATCGACTGTTGTAGTCGACCATGATGTAAAGTGAGCCCAGGATTGCCAATACGATGATGGCGCTGTCAATCAGGGAGATACGGCAGCTGGAGGATTTTTTACGGAGGGGATAAACAACCGCACACATGGCCAAGGTGATCATCAGGTAAAGGGAGCGTTTGATCACGATATCGGCTGTGGCATTTACCGTCCAGTAGATGACCAAGATCGAAATAAGAGCCAGCCCGAAGTCGACCAATTTCTGCCGGCTTCCGTGAAATTTTCTTTCAGTAGCCGTTATTTTAGCAAGCTCCGGTTTCAGCCCCTTTTCGTCATTTGTCTCTGTGCGGTCATCATTTACGATCATTGCCAACCCTTTTCAGATTCCTTATCAATCCCAATGTCGCCTGACGAAAAAAACAGGTTTTGCCGGAAAAACCAAAATAAAATGGGAATAAAATCTTTGCATGCAGTGGGTTTCGAGCCGTGCCCGGCGGCACATGACTCGAAACCCGCCCCGCGTGCCGTCTGCAGGTATGAATTAAACGCTTGCCGTGGTTATTGCAACACGCCGGCTTCCTTGAAAAATTTCTCAGCTCCGGGATGAAACGGAATGGGAGCCCATTTGGCGGCATTTTCCAGTTTGATGCCTTTGCCGGCCGGATGCACTTTCCCTAAATATGTCAGCCCTTTCGGACTGTACATGGATTTAACAATGTTGTAGACAACGTCTTCGGAAAGAGCCTGTCGGCAGGCCCATAGCGCCGCCATGCCGACGGTTTCTACGTCCTTATCGATTCCCCGGTAGGTGCCTGCCGGGATGGTCATGGGCAGATATTTCGGCATTTCTTTAACCAGCTTGTCGCGAACCCCCGGCGCAAATTGAATGAGAACCACATCATGGGTCAGGGAGAGTTCAGTGATATCCGGCGTCGGAATTGCAGCAATCTGCATGGCCGCGTCAACCTGGCCGGTCTTTAATGCATCCACGGCAGCGCGTGCCGGCAAAAAAACGGATTTAAAATCTTTTTCAGGATCCATACCGTGCGCCCGCACCCAGTCATAAAATAATTTGTGCATTGAACCGCCCGGTGCACCCACGCAAACTTTTTTACCTTTCAGATCCAGGTAGGTCTTGATAGCGCTTTTCTTGAGCGCATAGGGTTCGCCCCAGTTGGCGAAGAGGATGCCCATTCCGCGCATTTTGTTAAACTTTTTTTTATACGGTTGGAGCCCCTCGAAAGCGGCATAGGAGTCTCCGGTGCTGACCAATCCGATATCGGCCTTGGCGGCGTCTAAACGATTGATGTTTTCATCAACGCCGCCCGAAGTTACGGCGGTGCAACGGACGCCGTCAATATGTTTTGTAATATACTCGGCCATTCCGCCGCCGATGGCATAAAACCCGCCTCCCATCGATCCGGTTGAAATCGATAAATTGACATCGCCGGCAGATGCGATTCCAATGAGCATAAAAACCAACAAAAAAATGGTTCCGGAAATAGTGTATTTTTTCATGTTGTGCCTCCTCCTTTGCCTGCATGTGTCCGGGTCATTGATTTGAAAAAAAACATATCCAATTAATTATTTTGTTCACCTCCTTTCATCAGATCGTTTATGCTTATTGCTGTAAATTGCCTTTGCGACAGCCCGTTACCAGGGAAGAACCACCCTTCTTTCGCGATAGGGAGTTACGTATATTGCATTTTCGGGGCATTCCAATTCACAC
>JASFGM010000379.1:0-4239 GCA_050123755.1 Desulfobacterales bacterium | reverse complement strand
CAGGATCGTAAAACTGATCTCCACCCCGGACATCAGAGACTCGATTAAAAGGGGCCATTTCCCTTTACCGCCGTACATTTTTTTATAATCAGGCTTATAATCTTTTATTAATGTATCGTATACCTCTCTGATCTCCCAGGAATTTAAAATGATTCGGGCGCCTTTGCCCCCTGCACTGTATGGATATTTTAGAACCGCACCGCCAAACGCTTGAATATAGTCCAGGCAGGTATGCAGAAGGGTAGCATAATCTTTGGCATCCACCGCAGCCCATGATGCTGCCACGGGAATGCCGGCTTCCCGGCACAGCTCTTTGCATTTGATCTTGTCACCTTCAATAAAGGCGGCCGATTTTTTGAGACCGACAATGCGATCCCCAAAACCGGCCGCCTCGACTTCATCCACCAGGCCGTCAAATAAAAGCGCCTCCGGCATCGGGATGACATAATCGATACGGTCAGTTTTCATTGCGTTGATGATCGCCTCTGCATATTCATCGTAAGAATTGCCTTTGGTTGGAATGAACTCAATCGGCCAGTTCATGGTTTCTGCAAATCTGGGCATCGATGGGGTGCCGCGAACAACGACGCCTTGAAATGTGTCTTTATAGATGTCACTGGTCGCGGTGGAGACCACCAGAGCGCACAACATGGTCCTGCCATCGGTGCCTGCAAAGGCTATTTTTTTCATTCGCTCTTCCTTTCAGAGTTATGGTCGCTTTTTAAAATTTGAAACGCTCAATTTAGATTTCATTATCAAATGCCAGTAGCCGCGGTCAAACCCATTTTTCACAACTGGCTACTGGCGACTTGTCGGTTTTTAGGTTTCAGGTGTCGGTGTCAGGAGTCAGAGGTATTATTGGAAGGCACCCGAGTACGAGAACGAAAACGAGTAAAATGAGGAGAATAAAATATCGTACTCGCACGCGTCCTCGTCCTCGAGAACTGACTGACACCTGAACACTGACACCTGAAACCTACTTGGGGCCAGGCGTCAATAGCCAGACAGGTGACTTAATTTTGTTTGATAAAATGTATAAAAATGATATAAGTGATGAATTCAAAAAAAGTCGAATTCATCAAGTGTTTGGTTTTTCGTATTTTGTATTTTATCTGACATATCTGACATGCATGCTGTTTTGCCAGCTTTTTATATTGCTAAACACCAAACACCCTATACAAAAACCAAAACACTCTCGCAAAAGATCGCCAGAGGATACGATGATACCAGGTTTTACGAAAATCGTTGAAGAACGCATTCGCAGAGCACAAAAAAAAGGTGAATTTGAGAACCTTGAAGGTACCGGGAAACCGTTGAACCTTGCAGACGATCAGGCGGTGGCCGAAGAGCTGCGTCTGGCCTATAAGATATTAAAAAATGCCGATTGCCTCCCGCCTGAAATCGAAGTAAAAAAGGAGATTCAACAGACCGAAGCGCTGCTGGCCGGAATGACCGATACCGCTGAAAAATACCGCACACTAAAAAAGCTCAATTTTCTGATTATGAAACTAAATACCTTACGCAGTACCTCCATTAAATTCGAAGAACCCCAGAAATATTCGGACAAATTGATAAAAAAGCTCGAATCATCCGCTTCACGAGTCAAGAAAAAGAAATAGTCTCAAACGTTCATTTCTTTCACGTTTATGGTTTCAGGTGTCAGGTTTCAGGTGTCAGTGTTTTTGCCGCTGGCCTCTCGCTTCTGGCTGCTGGCCAGATGACAGTGACCAGAAGCAAGAAGCCAGTAGCCAGGGGCCTGATATGTGAACCCAGAACCTAGAACCTAGTTTACAAAGGCGGCAGCTATGGAAAAAATGACAATTGCGCTTCTTTCCGGCGGCGTGTCCTCGGAGCGGGAGGTCTCCCTCAGCAGCGGAGATCAGGTCTACGAGGCCCTGGACAAAGAAAAATACAATATCATCCGCTATGACCCCAAAACGGATTTAGCACGCCTGGTGGATGATGCCGGCGGAATTGATGCGGCCTTAATTATTCTGCACGGCCCATACGGTGAAGATGGGACGGTTCAGGGGCTTCTTGAGCTGCTGGACATCCCATATCAGGGTTCCGGCGTTCTCGGCAGTTCCCTTGCCATGAACAAGCTCGCCTCCAAGTATCTTTATGAAAAGGCCGATCTGCCCGTTCCGCCCTATGCGGCCTTGCAAAAGAGCGATCCATTGGATCCGGAAGCCTGGCAAAAACAGTTTGGGTTTCCGATGGTGATCAAACCAAACGAAGCGGGTTCGAGCGTCGGTATGACCATCGTTAAATCAATGGATGCTGTAGAAGCTGCCGTAGAAAAAGCATTTTCCCATGATGCAACCGTTTTGATCGAAGGTTATGTAGAGGGCATCGAACTGACCGCCGGGGTGATCGGAAACAAAGAACTTCTGGCATTGCCGATTATTGAGATCATTCCGGATGATGAACATGAGTTTTTTGATTACGAAGCGAAATACACAGCCGGTGTCACTCAGGAAATCTGTCCGGCACGCATTGATGCTGAAATGACCCAAAAGGCCCAAACTTACGCCAAAGTCGCGCACGAGGCCCTTTTTTGCAGAGGTTACAGCCGGACCGACATGATTTTGAAAGATAGAGAAATTTATGTCCTTGAGACCAACACCATCCCGGGAATGACGGCAACCAGCCTGTTGCCCCAAGCCGCTCAATCTGCTGGATTCAGCTTCAGCCGGCTTCTGGATCGCCTGATTGAACTTTGCATCGAGGAGCACAAAAACAGCAGGTGAGTCCATGATTATCAAAAGTGCCAGAGAGCTAAGAGCCCGGTACCATGAATTATCCGCCGGCGATGCCTTCATCGGCAATCTGTCATTGAAGCATCTAAAGCAACCGATGCTCATTGATATGCTCGAACGCGGAATCGATTGTCTGCCTTCGCCTCTTTCCCAGGTCCTCAACAGCTCAAAAGTTGCCCAGGCCTTTGTCCTAAAGAACTGGATGCTTCCCCTTACGCTTGTAATCCCCCGGCGCAGGGATTTGATTGAAGCGGTCAACACATTCAATAAGCATCATATCGGGCCGGTGGTGACCAAACAAGACCGCATGCACTGCGGCCACGGTATCCGGCGCTGGGAGCGTATTGAAACCCTTTATAGTTTCATGGCATTTTCTAAATCCGCCTATCCGTTTGTGTTGCAGCCCCTGCAGGAGAAATTTACGGACATTCGGGTCATCATCGTAGCGGATTATGTCGAAGCTTACAGCCGATACAATCCTCACAATTTCAGGGTAAACCTAAGCTCGGGTGGAACCGGATCCGCCTGTAATCTGGATGCGAAAAAGGAGACATTTTGTCGATCCGCCATGCAGCGGGGCAAATTCCCGTTTGCCCACCTTGACCTGATGCTTACCGAAAAAGGTGAATGTTACCTGTCGGAGATCGCACTAAACGGTGGGGTCAAAGGTGCCCGGATCAGCCGCAAGACGCTTGATCAGAAAAAAATGGCGCTTTTGGAACAGCTCGTACAGGAAGCTGATAAGCAATATTAGCTCCCAGCTGATAGCTCATAGTTCATAGTCTGAAGGCTGGAAGGTCGGGATGCCGGAAGGCTGGAAAGCTAAATTATTTTCAAGCCTTTCAGCCTTATAGCCTCCAAGCTTTCGAGCATCCCGGCCTATGCGTAATGAAATCTTGAATGTATTACAACTCTCGAGATTATTTTTCTATTTTTGAATTTCAGCCTAGCTGATTTACCGTAAAGGAGGACAATTGAGCACCCAAGAAAAAAGACCAAGTGGTTCCGGAGGACCGGCGCAAGTCGGCATTGTTATGGGAAGTGATTCCGATCTTAGCATCATGGAAAGCGCTGCGGATGTCTTAAAGGATTTCGGCGTTGCGTTTGAGATCACGGTTGCGTCCGCACACAGAAGCCCGCAGCGGGCAGCGGATTGGGCATCTTCTGCCCGTGAGCGAGGTATCAAAATTATCATTGCCGGTGCCGGGCATGCAGCGCACCTGGCCGGAGCGATGGCAGCCCACACCAGCCTGCCGATCATTGGGGTCCCGATTGATTCTTCCTGTTTGCAGGGAATGGATGCCCTGCTGGCGACGGTCCAGATGCCGCCGGGCGTTCCGGTAGCCACCATGGCCATTGGAAAATCAGGTGCCAGAAACGCAGGTATTCTGGCGGTCCAGATCCTCGCCTTAGCCGATGCGGTGCTGGCGGAAAGACTCGACAAATACAAGCAAAATATGGCTGCTAAAGTTGAACAAAA
>JASFGM010000378.1:0-4245 GCA_050123755.1 Desulfobacterales bacterium | reverse complement strand
CATTGGGCAATCCAACCCGGCAATCTTCCGATGGCAAACATCACGGTAAACATATTGGTGGGGATGCCGATGGCTCGCAGAACGATTCCGCTGTAAAAGTCGACATTGGGATACAGATTGTGTTCGATGAAATAATCATCTTTTAAAGCAACGGCTTCAAGCTCCTTGGCAATATCCAGCAGCGGGTCTGAAATTTTGAGTTTGTTCAACAACGAATCGCACATTTTCTTCATAATTTTGGCCCGCGGATCGTAAGTTTTATAAACGCGGTGGCCAAATCCCATTAAGCGGGAGGAATCTTTTTTATCCTTGGCCCGTTCAACGACCGCGGCCATATTCTTATTTTCGGCAATATCGCTGAGCATTTCAATGACGGCCTGGTTGGCCCCACCGTGCAACGGGCCCCACAGAGCGGCTATTCCAGCGGAAATGGCGGCATAGAGTGTTACCCGGGCGCTGCCCACCAGCCGCACAGCTGAAGTGGAGCAATTTTGTTCATGATCGGCATGCAGAATCCAGAATACGCGCAGAGCTTCAACCATATTGTCATCAATGGTATAAGGCCTGACCGGTGAATGAAACATCATGTTTAAAAAATTGGCGCAATAGGCCAGATCGGGTCTGGGGTACACCACCTTGTGACCTCGCGAAATTTTATAGGACATGGCTGCCAAAGTTCGAATCTTGGAAAGCAGCCGGGTCACAGTCATGTTGATCTCTTCTTCCAGATTCAGAAGTTCCGGATAAAAACTTCTCAAGGCATTCACCATTGAAGAAAGAATCCCCATGGGGTGGGAAGAACGCGGAAATTTTTCATAAAAGGCCCGCATATCTTCGTGCACCAAAGAGTGGTCATTGAGCAAAACCGAAAAACGCGTGAGCTCATCGCGGTTGGGCAGTTTTCCATTGATCAAAAGATAAGCGGTCTCTTTAAAAGTAGCCTTTTCGGCCAGCTCTTCAACCGGAATTCCGCGATATCTCAGTATGCCCTTCTCGCCGTCCATAAACGTAATGCCACTGGCACAACTGCCGGTATTGCCATAACCGATGTCCAGCGTGATAAAGCCCGTAGTTGCCCGTAGTTGTGATATATCGATGGCCTTCTCCCCTTCCGAACCCTCGACCACCGGCAGCTTGTATTCTTTTTTCCCGTAAACCAGTTTAATCGTATCTGTCATAGCATTTCTCACTTTCAATTAGAATCTATCTCAAAAATGCGTCTAAGTAGAGTTGTTGTTTAATTAATGCTGTAGCTTATCATGTTCTTATTCACAATCATTTACTTGTCAAGCACCCTATGGTAAAGCAGGAAAAAATCCATAACTCCAATAACAACTTTGCACAACTTTATCGATAAAGACTCGTAGACCGATTAAACCTAAACCATGCTGATAGGGGGCCGCCATGTCCTTTAAAGAAAACCTTTTAACAAAAATAAAAATCGATAGATTGGCCAAAAAGGTGATTGCCTCCATCGGACCTGCGGAAAGCGGCCGCAAAGTAGACAAGGATGCCATGCGCAATTTGCTGGAAATGAGTCCCTATCAATACCAAAAAGCGCGAGATCTGGATCTGTATGTGGAAGAAATCGATCAGGGTCAAAAAAAAATTTTTGTACTGGATAATGAACTGCCGATTTACAGAACGACGATTGAGGACGTCGTCATACGCAAAAGTCCCTTGATCAAAGAAATGGTCAAAATCCGCAATATCATCAAAATACTGAAAGATTCCGATGTAAAGATCAGCCGCAAGGAAGAATCGGTTAAAGCGATCCAGAGCGATTGCATCGACCAGCTCGATCTCTCTTTTAATGAATCCGACATCGACGAAATTGCCAAAGACGGACGCGCTTCTTTGGAAAGAGATTATTCAGATGGGGTGATCGAAGGCCTGGAGCTGTTTGCCGAACTCCTGGATTACCAGCCGGCACCGAAAGCATTTCAGCTCGGTCGTCATAAAATTGTCGGGGAGCTGGCTCCCAGAGCCGGCGGTGAGGTTTTGTATGGCCCGATGATGATTTACAGCCTGATTCACGGCAGCCTTAAGCTTATCGAGGACCAGATCAGCAGTTTCGACAAAACCAAAATAGAACTTATCCAGCAGGTCGCCGCCGGCAAACAAAAGGCAGCTGCTGAAGGCCCTGACGTTTTTGAGTATCTTAAAAATACCGTTTTGAAAAAAAAGGTCCTTTAGTCGGTTAACAACGGCCGCATGGAAATCACCGTTGGGGAAAAGGAATTGCTGCTTCTCGAAAACCGCGTCACTCCCGTTCGCTGGGAACCACCATTACCGGACATCGGGCATAACCGATGACTTTCTGGGCCACACTCCCCATAAAAAATTTCTTGAGACCGCTTCTGCCGTGAGTGCCGAGAACGATCAGATCAATGCCCTTGTCTTTGGACGCCGTTATGATCGCTTCGTGTGGATGTCTTCCCCAATGAAAAGCGGTTTCAACGGGGATGTTTTTTTCATTGGCTTTGGCCTCTACTGTTTGCAATAAAGACTGGGCCTCTTTTTCCATCTGCGCTTTCATCCCAGGCGTCCCTTCGATCTGTTTGGGATAAGTGTCGATGACCGTTATGGCATACAGCTTGCTGTTACACGCATTGGCCAGGCTGAACGCCTGTTCTAGAGCAAAATCGCTGTCGCGGGAACCGTCTACAGCGATAAGTATATTTTCTCCTTTTGTCAAAGGACATGTGACTTCTTCCACCATACCCTCATCTCCTTTCAAATAAGATTTTCGGTCTAAAGATTAATGCTCGAGTCTAAGCCCCCATCCTTCAAACATGTACATGATGGCAAAACCATACCAGAGTGTGTAAACCACGTAAAATATAAGAGAAAAGGAAACTATCCCAAATCGATCGGTTATCTTTTGGGGCTCGATACCGTAATAGTTGTATGCTGTTTCGACGGCTTTCTTCTGAATCAGACCCACCACCGTGGCGGCCTCGAATTTTTTCTGTTTCTTCAAAGCAAAATCCAACGCATTGAGGGCCTTCCACCAATTGTAGAGCGCCTGTTTTTCAGAAATGCCATATTTATCAGATAGGCGCTTGCCATCGTTATGATACATATAATCTGCATCCTTAAGGCTGTTTTCAAGTATCTGACCCAGATCGCCGCTGACCTTCAAATTTGCACCCGACACTTGAACACGGGCCCCTCCTTTTTCGAAAAGGGACGCGATTTGCATGGCCTGTTTGTCGGTATCGAGCTTTAAATCGACGCTGATCTGCGTCCCGTTAAGCGGCTTGGCTGCTTTCTTGGCCTTGGGGATATAATAGGCGGAACCCTTGGATATGGAGTTATAGAGCATATCCAAATTCTCGAGGGCATTTTTCCCGCTAAATACCGGCATAAACAGGATGATCAGAACAATCGCAAATATGACGATCAAGCCGAATCCGCCATAAAACTCTTTCTTATGCGCAATCATGCCGGCACCTCCTCTCCCTTAAGCTTACGAATGTTTTTAAGGAACGTTCCGATGACCCAAACGGAGAATCCGCCGATGACCACAAAAAAGGCCCAGATCCCGATGGTTTCCAGCACAGCACCGGTACCTTTCGATATGGGGATCACCTCCATTTCTCCGAGTTTGGCCGGAAGCGCGAAGATCCGGTTGACAAATCCGGCCAGGACCGCCATGGCATAAAACCCGCGGATGGTAATCCCGGGCACGACCTTGGTCACCATGGCACCGATCTGAATCCCCACCAGAGAGCCCAACAGCATCCCCATGGCCAGGGTATAAAAAATGAAACCGTAAATCGCATACTGACTGATGGCGGCGTAACCGGCAGTAAACACGATCTGAAAGATATCCGTGCCGACGGTCGTCATCGAAGAAACCCCGAGGCCATACACGAAGATGGGGAATGTCAGAAATCCGCCGCCGACGCCCATGATACCCGCAGCAAAACCCACCAGAGCGCCGCTACCCACCAGAAACACCCAGGATATTCTTCTACCGCCGGGAACCATTTCGTAGTCGAACTTGATCATGGGAGGCACTTTCATGGCCTGAAGTTTCTTGGGCACGTTTCCCATTTCAGCCCCTTCCATCTTTTTGCCCCCATGGACATCTCCACCGCCCCCCTTTTTTCCGGCTCTTAGAAAGTCGGCCATGGCATAGACACCCAGAAATCCCAACATCAGCGAATAGACCGTGGAAATAAAGGCATCGCTCAACACCGGGTTGATTTCATAAAGGGCCCGGTTGATCACACCACC
>JASFGM010000377.1:0-4268 GCA_050123755.1 Desulfobacterales bacterium | reverse complement strand
AAGGCTATGCTCCCGGACATCAATTACAACGCGTTCATTATCTGACACAAATGTGATGCGGTTAGCACCTTTAGCTCGGTTTTGAACCGGTGAAGGTATTCTGGCTTCACCCAGCGTCGGTATTTCTGTATCGACAGATATCAAATCCATTATTTCCTCAAATTCAAAAATAAAGGTTTCAGGTGTCGGGTTTCAGGTGTCAGAAAACACAAACTGATACAGCGACAAACGGTCATTATCCAGCACTCGGTCGCCAGAATTCTGACACCTGAACACTGACACCTTAATCCTTGCATTATCGACTATATTATCACAATTGGTTCGATTTTTTTTAATTTTTTATTGACAAGCAATCCAGGCCCCATTATATTCCGGAAACTTTTTTTGTGAATAGTTTAAAATGGCATAAATATTGCTGCAGCTTAACCGCACATTTTTTAGTTTTTTTTAAATAACTTAGCGCTGGAAGGGGGTGATTCCAATGAATTGCGCAACGATTAAAAAAGGTATGGAGTGTACTTTTATGACTGCAAAAGGATGCTCCTATAATGGTGGAATTTGTCATCAGATCGTCGAGCAGTGCAATGGCTGTAATCGCGGCACCGAACTTACGTCCGGATGGTACTGCACCGCTTGTCCGGATCCTTCCCTTAAATGGAAAAACGGAAATTGCAACCTGGCCACCCATATGGTCGTTGAATCTACCAAAGCCAAAGCAAAAATCAATCCGCTGAAAGCATCCAAGCGGAAGAATAGATAAGCACATTTTTTCTTGATAAAACCCCGCCCTGTATAGGGCGGGGTTTTATTTTGAGTATTTATCAATACTGACAATTTGAATGCAGATTGCGACCAGTTCCATTGCCGCCTGAATATCTTCCAATGGCGGAAAAGACGGTGCTATCCGTATATTTCGATTCAAAGGATCATTTTTATATGGATAAGCTGAACCGGCCGGAGTCAGCTTAATACCGGCATCGGCAGCCATTTTCACTACCGCGGCGGCACAACCTTTAAGGGTGTCAATGCTAACAAAATAGCCCCCCTGCGGTTTGCTCCAGTCGGCAATATTTTTGCCCTTCAATTCAGCATCCAGAATTTTTTGGACGGTCTCAAACTTCGGCTTTAAAATCGCGGCGTGTTTTTGCATATGGGCTTCGATACCGCCCATATTTTTAAAAAAAAGTGTATGGCGCAGCTGATTCAATTTATCCGGGCCGATGGTCTGAAAGGCCATCTGGTTTTTTACCCATTCCATATTCGTTTGACTTCCTGCCATGATTGCCAAACCGGCGCCGGCAAAAGAAATCTTTGATGTTGATCCGAACATAAAAACGCGATCCGGGTTACCGGCTTGCTTGCAGGCTGCCAGAATGTTCTTTAAGGGGGGAGGGGTGTCCACCAGATGATGAACGGCATAAGCGTTATCCCAAAAAATTCGAAAATCATTTGCTTTGGCCTTCATATTGGCCAGGCGCTCGACGACTTCATCGGAATAGACCACTCCGCCCGGATTGCTGTGCTTCGGAACGCACCAGATACCCTTGATTAGTTCGTCGTTGGCAACCCGTTCTTCAATTTGATTCATATCAGGGCCATCGTCTAACATCGCTACCGGAATCATCTCGATTCCGAGGTATTCGCAAATAAAAAAATGACGGTCGTAACCGGGACTCGGGCACAGAAACTTGACCTTCGGAAGTTGGCCCCAGGGGGCGGTACCCTCCATCATTCCTTTTACGATGGCACGTAAAATCGTGTCGTGCATCATATTGAGGCTTGAATTTCCGCCAAGGATCAGCTCAGGCGGTTCAACTTCCATATACTCTGAAAACAACGTCTTTGCCGCCGGAATCCCATCGAGTCCACCATAATTGCGGCAATCCAGCCCCTCTTGTGTCCGGTAGGCCATACCTGTATTGCCTTCCAGCATCCCCAACGACAGATCCAGCTGCTCGGGGCACGGCTTCCCACGGGTCATGTCCAGTGTAATCCGGCGTTCCTGAAATTCACGATAGCGCTCTATCAACTGCGCTTTCATTTCCTGGCGTTCCTGTTCACTCAGTTGGTTAAAATCCGTCATTTTCTCAATTCCTTTTGTCGATATTAAATAGGCTCACACTTGCCCATAGATTTAACAGCCGCCTCTATACCATTGCCCATCTGCTTCATCAAGCCTGAATAGTGGCTAAATCGCAAATTACAAACAACAAAAATCTAAATTTCAGCCACCAAATAACGCAATGATAACTAGCTGCTGGTCACTGGCTACTGGCTGCTGGCATCCGGCTGCCTGTCTCCGGCTCGGCCAGGGGCAAGAAGCCAGTAGCCAGTGGCCTGACCCTAAGATAACAGATTATGTAAATTACAAGCGTTAGGCAACACTAGTAGTTGACTCTGATCAGAGTTAACCCCTGTGCCGGGGCTGTCGCACCGGCCTGGGAGCGATCTTTGCAATCCAGGATGGATTTAAAATCGTGCGGCGTTAGTTTCTCGAGACCCACATCCACCAGAGTTCCGACGATGTTGCGGACCATGTAACGCAAAAATCCATCGGCTTCGATATGAAAAATCAACAACCCGCCTTCATGCGCGACAAGGTCTGCTGAATGGACGTGGCGGGTCGAACTCTGTCTGGGGCTTCCGCTGCCCTCAAACGCTTTGAAGTCATGGCGGCCGATGATGTGTGAAATGGCCGCTCGCATGGCCTCCCGATTCAAGGCTTTGCGAACAAACCATAGATACTGGCGGCCAATTGCAGCTGGTGTCGGTCGGTTTAGAATCCGGTAATGATAAATTTTGCTCTTGGCATCATAACGGGCATGAAAGGATGCGCCCGCCTGCTCGCAAACCTGAATTTTAATGTCCTCAGCCAATAAGCTGTTGAGCCCGTTCCTCAGCGCCTCCGGTTTCAGCTGGGTGTCACATTCAAAATTGGCCACCTGGCCTTCGGCATGGACACCACTATCGGTGCGCCCCGAACCGATAACCGTCACTTTTTTAGCTGTGATCGTTTTTAGGGCTTTTTCAATTTCTCCCTGAATGCTAAGGTCATTTTTCTGACGCTGCCAGCCATGATATCGACTGCCATCGTATTCGATAATCAGTTTAAAGTTTTTGGCCATAGGGATTATGTCTAGACCTGCATTTTATCTGTCTTAGATCAGCAGCGCCACTGATAATGAGATAACCGATAATAGCGTTGAAAGCGCGATCGCTGCTGATGCCAGCTGGGTGTCACTGCTAAGCTGGGAAGATAAAATGTATAATGCCGTTGAGGTCGGCAATGTGAAATAGAGCATGCCAACTTTAAAAGAAATTCCGGTTGCATTAAAAGCATTTAAAAATAGATATCCGGTCAGCGGTAAAATAACCAGCTTGAAAATGCTGGCAACCAGGGATAATTTAAAATAATTTTTCATGCTGCCCAACGTTAGCGCCCCGCCGATGGAAAACAGGGCTAAAGGCAGGGTAACAAATGAGGCCAGCCGAAAGGTGTTGTCGATAAATACCGGAAATCCGCCAATAAATTTCCAATACACGATGCCGGCGATGCAGGCGATGATCAATGGATTGGAAATCAGCGCTTTAGCGGTTAACCCCGCCCGTTGGGGGAACGATACTTTTTTTTCGGAATACCAGGATAAAGTGCTGACAGCTAGAATATTGATGATGGGGATGATCAAGCCGATTAAGATACTAAACTGGCGGGCACCATCTTCCCCCAACGCATTGAGTATAACCGCCATTCCGATATAGGTATTAAAGCGATAACAGCTTTGTGAGAAAGAGCCGGCCTGATAGGCCGGGACCTTAAAAAGTTTAATGTATAGACTGCTTAATACATAAACGCTAACCACCGCGCAGATGGCTGCTTTGTAAAGACCGGGATCGCCAATAAGATCCGATGCGGCGGCACCAATTTTCCAAAAAAGTAATACCGGGAAAAAAATATAGTATATAAGCTTATCAGCCGTTTTCAAAAAAGCATCATGGGTAATACCGAAGCGTTTAAGCAAATGGCCGAATAACAGCAGCGCAAATACCGGAAAAAGATTATCTAAAACCATCCTTCCTATAACCTATCACATGGAAAATTGCCGAGAGCTGTATTAAGGGTGCCGTCCCGTAAATCGGAGAAAGGTTTTACCGGAAACCACCGGTTGCATAGCTTACAGTGCAGATACACATAGCGAAAAGAAATCGGACTGTCAAATGTCAAAAAGATACAGATGACAGAGCACAGAAGACAGTCTTCTCTTTGGCAT
>JASFGM010000376.1:0-4272 GCA_050123755.1 Desulfobacterales bacterium | reverse complement strand
TTTCCCGAAATCAATCTATGAAAATATCGCCTATGGACCGCGGATTCATGGGCTGGCAGCCAATAAAGCCGAACTGGATGCGATCGTTGAAACCTCGTTGATTAAAGCCGGCCTGTGGGACGAGGTCAAAGATTGGCTTGATCAGCCCGGCACCGGCCTGTCGGGCGGACAGCAGCAGCGCCTATGCATCGCGCGCACGATGGCGGTAAACCCTGAAGTGATTCTGATGGATGAACCTTGCTCGGCTTTGGATCCGATTGCGACCGCTGTTATCGAAGATTTGATCGATGAGTTGCGTGAACATTATACGATTGTGATCGTTACCCATTCCATGCAGCAGGCATCCCGCGTATCACAGCGGACCGCCTATTTCCATCTTGGAGATCTCATTGAGGTGGGCCCCACCGCGCAGATTTTTACCAACCCGAGCCACCAGCTTACCGAGGATTATATCACCGGCCGATTCGGCTAGTCTTTTCAGGAAAGTTAAAATTGGATTCGTTTTTTGCTGAATTGATCGAAAGGATAAGAATGCGAAAAAACTGCTTTGATTGCACGGAAGCAGTGAATTACAATTTGTTATTGAAGGGGGCTCCGGATATCAGGTGCATCAGGGATTTTATTTGGCAACCATGGCTCGCATCATGTCGCCGGCATTTTCGGCGTGGTCGGCGATCGATCCGATGATTTCTGTTAATCGGACCAAATGAAATACCGCTACAGCATCTTCGATTGTGTTAAAGATTTTTTCTTTTACGGAATCTTCAAGCTTGTCGGCTTCATGTTCATAATGGCGTAAGCTGCGAATCATATCTTTAACCACAATCCGCTGAGCGTCTGAAAAATTTGAAAAGTATTTACGGGCCTCGTTAACCATTTTGCTCA
Source organism: Desulfobacterales bacterium (assembly GCA_050123755.1). Lineage (GTDB taxonomy): Bacteria > Desulfobacterota > Desulfobacteria > Desulfobacterales > JAHEIW01 > JAHEIW01. The sequence continues at coordinate 3,387 of JASFGM010000376.1, read as the reverse complement.
ATTCTTCAATCGGATCCATCACGGCTTCAACCAGAAGCATAAAATCCTTTTCGAGTACTTCCGGAATACCGGCAGCAGCTCTAAAAGACAACCAGTCAAGGCCTTCTTCGACGACATCCAGTACTTTGTCCTGCTCACTCAAATACCGGAACAGCTCAAACTTGTCCACTGGCAGCAGGGTGCCCTTGGGAAGATGTCCCCGGATGCGGCGCTTGATGGCATCCGCTTCATCCTCCAGCTTGTCGATATCCTGTCTGAATTGTTCGAAATCTTCGCATCTTTCTTCGATGATGCATTCTATAGCCCTTTGAAAAACCCAGGCACATTCTTTGACCTTCTCGGCATGTTCCTGGATACCGTCGAAGGGTGATGTAATAAACATTGAAATAAATGGTATCCGCATAACTCCCTCCTTTATATAAAAAGCTGAAGGATTTTAAAGATCACAATGCTTGTTATGGCAGCAGCCGGTAAGGTTAAAATCCAGTATACAATGATTTCGAAAATAATTCGAAAATTAACCGCTTCAATACCCCGCGCAAGACCGACGCCCAGGACGCCGCCCACGGCCGCATGAGTGGTTGAAACCGGCAACCCAAGTTTGGAGGCCATCATTACGGTTGTTGCCGCGGCAAAATCTACCGAAAAACCGCGGGTGTTAGTCAGCGTGGTGATTTTTCTGCCAATGGTATCCATAACCCGGTGCCCGGCCATGCCGATGCCGCAGGCAATACCAATGCCGCCAAAAAGAAGTAGGAAAACCGGGACCGGAACCTTGGCCCCTACGCTGCCGGTTTTGACCAGAAAATAGATAACGGCCAATGGACCGATAGCATTGGCCACATCATTGGCACCCTGGGCCAGAGCCACATAGCAGGAGGTGCCGATCTGAATTTTTCGAAAGACCTCTTCTTCCCCGCTTAAATTAGTCTTTTTAATAAACTTGCGCAAGATTTTAACGGCCAAAAACCCCAGCATAATCGCCAGGATTACCGCGACCAGCAATGCCAGTGGCGTTCCGATCGCCAGCCGCTTGCCCAGCGGCGTCTTAAATAGAAATGATAATATTACCACAAAAAGGGCGATGCTGATGAAGTACGGCGCCAGTTTGAGGGCCTGAGAGAAGGGATCATCTTTAGATAAAATAAATTTAACGATCGTTTTAAACATCAAATAACCGATGGTCATGGCAAATACCGGAGAAATCACCCAGCTCAAGACCACTGCTGCCAGCTTGCCCCAGTTGATCACGGAAAATCCACCGGCCATGATGCCAAAACCGATCATGGCACCCACAATCGAATGGGTCGTCGATACCGGAAGTGATTTCCAGGTGGCAAAAGACACCCACAGGGCGGCGGCCAAAAGTGCTGCTAGGGCCCCAATCAGAGCCAGATGGGGGTCGGCAAGAATATCGGTAGAAACGATCCCCTTGCGGATGGTCTTGGTGACATGGGAGCCGATAAAAACAGCTCCAACGATATTTAAGATACCGGCAATAAATATCGCCTGGCGGATGGTGATCGCTTTGGCCCCGACGGCCGAGGCCATCGAATTGGCCACATCATTGGCCCCGATATTCCAGGCCATATAGAACCCAAAGATATAACCGATTATTAATACGTAATATTCAGAACCCATTTTTTCGTTTTATAACAGATGTAGTATGATTGACAGGCATATCAGCCACTTACCATATTCCACGTGGCAGGGCTAAGAATTGGTGTTGAAAATCAAATAGATAGGTTGAAATGATCGATTAATGGGTTGGCGAGGGAATAGCACATTGGGGGCGGCAAATCAATGAAAAATCTAAGATCTCTTTAAAATAATGTCCGTCAATTTTTTTTAATATTTAAAGATAGTTAAGATAATTTCTGGAATTCATCTTCAATATTCTGAGCATATTGTTGGAATGGTTTAAAAGGAGGTTTAAAAAGTTTTTAAAACCCGCAGATAGGATTTATGAGTTCTGGGGAAGGTGGATGCTAAAACGGCTGCCTTCGCCGATTTTGCTTTCCACCGCAACATGGCCGCCGTGAGCCTTGGCAATGTGTTTGACGATGGCCAGACCCAAACCGGTACCTCCCTCTTTGCGACTGCGTGATTTATCCACCCGATAGAAACGTTCAAACAGCCGTGGCAAATGTTTTTGAGCGATACCGATGCCGTGATCCTGGACACTGATAATCACTTCGGAATTTTGTTGATGTGATTTCAGCAGAACAGTACTCTGCGGCTCACTGTATTTAAGGGCATTATCCAGCAGATTAACAACCGCCTGCTCGATCAGAGTGGGATCGAAAATGGCGCTGGTCTCTTTTTCACAATCAAGATTAATGCGGATCTTTTTTTCTTCGGCCTTTGGCCGGCACAATTGAATGGCCGCTTGAAAAATGGCCTCGATTTTTACCTGTTGAAAATCTATCTCTTTGCGGTCGTCTTCCTGTTCAATGCGTGACAGCGTAAGCAAATCCTCGACGATGGCGTTTAAGCGGTCCACATGTTTCTGTATAATACCCAGGAAACGTTCCTTTTCCTTGGCCTTCTCGACATTTCCCTGCTGCAGGGTTTCTACAAAGCCTTTGATGGCCGTCAGTGGCGTCTTTATCTCGTGCGATACATTGGCGACAAAATCCCGGCGCATGTTTTCCAGGCGTCGCAGCTGGGTGACATCGTTAAATACCACCAGAGTGCCTATTTGCAGCTGGGCGGCATCCACAAGCGGAGAGCTCTTCACATCGATCACCCGCTCTTCATTTTGATACACGATGATATCTTCTTCTGCCGGATGCGGATTGTTTAAGGCACGCCGGATAAACTGTTGCAGGGCCGGAGATCGAATCACTTCCTGAATACTTTTGTCCCGGCAGTTTGACGGCTCATTTTCAAATAGCTGCGCGGCGGCCCGGTTGATGCTCACGATGCGCTCTTCTGTGTCGATGGCAATCACCCCTTCGAGCATGCTGGCAAGAACCGTTTCGAGTTGATTGCGCTGATTGATGACAGTTTCAATGCGATTGTCCAGCTGGGCGGCCATCTGATTCATGGCGTCGGCCAGGCCCGCCATTTCTTCGGTGGCAGGGGAAGTCAGCCGGTGGCTTAAATCGCCGCCGGCAAACTGCTCGGCGCTTTTTTTCATCTGTTCGATGGGGCGGCTGATACGGCGGGAGATCACCCAGCTGATGCCGGCAGCCAGCAATGCGATGATGCATCCGCCCAGCGCGATTTTCAGCTGAATAGATCGGATTTCGGTCTCTACCGCGTTTGCCGGCAATGATGTGCGTAGTGCGGCCACAATACCCTGACGATCTCTGATCGGTACGGCGACATAAAGCATGTCCTGCCTGAGAGTGTTGCTAAAGCGCAAGGATTTGCCGGTTTGAC
>JASFGM010000375.1:0-4275 GCA_050123755.1 Desulfobacterales bacterium | reverse complement strand
CGACCTGGAGAAAGAGCCCGAAGTCGGATAACTTTTGGCGACAGCGCCGCAGATATTCGCCAGCCCCTGACCAACGAGTTCCCGGTTGGGATCGAGCCGCTGGCCGGTAATGGCGGCCATCACTTTGGCAACGGAGATGGCCTCCATAAACCCCAGCAGTGAGATGATAACCGCATAGGGTAACAGGTGTGTAATGATATCATAGTCTATTTCAGGCATGGACAATGAAGGCAGTCCCCGTGGAATTTTACCCACCACTTCACCGCCGCCTGTCATTTTTAAACGATGGCTCGCAAGGGATGAATTGCCCACCGCAATACGCCAGATCCGTCCGTCACTTTCGACCTTCTCCGGAATTGCGCCTGCCGGATAAAACTTGAGCGAACCGCCGCTCTGTCTGACGCTTTCAAAACGTAAGCTGCGCAGTTCTTTGCGATAGGTTGAGGCCTGATCCTTAAACTGCTGAATTTGGACGGTGATGCGCTCCAGCGCATATTTGGTATCAAGCATCTTAAGCGCATCCGGATTTTGTCTGGAATTGTTAAGATCCTTTATCAATCCGGAACGTTTTTCGGAAAAAAGCGCTATTGAATTGACGGCGCGGTTGAATCGGGTAATCGTCTGTCTCAGTTCCGCGGAACTGATGGCCGATATATCTGCAACCGACGTGTGCTCAAACCCGAGAGCCCAGGAAAGCGCGGTCGTAATCACAACCGCCACAATGACATTGGGAATCCGCGGTGCAAGCCGTTTTAATCCATACATGATGACGAAAGCCAGCGCGGCCATAAACAGTGTGGACCAGTGGGTGTAATTCCAAACGGCCTTCAGGATCCTGAAGATTGTTTCGTAATGGTGCGGGGCCTTGTCCACATAAACGCCGAATAATTTCGGGAGCTGTGAGGAAGCGATGATAAGCGCGGCAGCGTTGGTAAAACCGTTAACCACCGGATGTGAAATGAAATTGACGACAAGACCAAGCTTGAGCACGCCGAGAGTGAACTGAAAAATGCCAACCAGCAGCGCCAGCAAAATGGCATAGGCGATGTATTGTTGACTGCCGGCGGTGGCCAACGGCTCAAGGGTTGTTGCAGTTAAAAGCGAAACCACCGCCACGGGACCGGTCGCCAACTGGCGGCTGGAACCGAACAAGGCGGCAACCAGGGGCGGAAGAAGCGAAGCATATAGTCCGTAGTATGGGGGCAGCCCGGCAAGCTCGGCGTATGCCAGAGACTGGGGAATCAGCACCAGGGCCACCGTCAACCCCGCAAGAATGTCGGCTTTCAAGCCGTCCGTTTTATAAGCCGCAGGCCAGCTGAAAACTTTCAACAATCGGTTCATCGCAAACCCATCGTTTGAAACTTTTGAATGATTTGGATATGATTGAAAATAAGACCCAACGATTGCATCCATCCGATACCACGGGTCGTCGGGGACCGCAAGAGTTTGACACCCTTAAAAAGGTATTTATATTCACACAAGAGTCAACGACCACCCGCACAGCGGGTGGCTTGGATTTTACCGCCAAAGGCGGTAAAAGACAGGGGCGCGAAGTGCCCCAATCGTTGAAAACAACGCGGTTTGGAAAACCCAATTACGTCATCTGAATTTACAACTATTCAAAAATCTCAATCGAAGGAGAAAGAAATCTTGTTGAAAAAAGCAAGTGAGGCCACCTTACCGGAAAAGCCCAGACTTTTGAAACAATTAAAAAAGGGAAAATTTAATATTCCCGATTTTATCTATGTGTCGGCATCTGATTTTAAAAACGAAGAATTTGACGATTTAAAAGCTTTTCTGGATGGCCACCGCGAAAGTTTTAAAGTGATCACCCGCAGTGCGCATCCCCAGGAGGAATTCTTTAAAGGGGGAACCTTTGATTCATTGGAGACCTATGCCGATCTGGGGGGCATTCAATATGCGCAAGCCAAAATCATAAATCTGGCCAAAACCGCTAAACAGCTGACAATTAAACGGCAACAAAAATTCAATGGTAGCCCTGACATCAATCCGGAGAATATGGGCATTATTGTGATGCCGTTTATCAGCGGCACCAGCGTCATGGCGAAAATGATCGGAAATCATTGGGAATTTGGATACTGTCGTGACCGCAACCATAAAGTCCAACGGGAACCCTATATTACCAAAACGCCTCATGATATCAGACTGCTTCAGTTGTCAAAAGATGTTCAGAACCACTTGGGCTACAGGTGTGAAATTGAATATGTTGTATCCGGTGCGGGTGAAATCTATATCGTTCAGGCCAAAGACATTTCTCACATCGAGACCCTCGAACAGCAACAAAGTGAAAGGTCGATTAAGCTGGATGGCGTCCGCCGAATCAGAAGGAACCATAATTATCGTGAGCGGCCGGTTTATGTAATGGACAACAAAGAATATTACATGGAAATTATTGATAAATGTGAAGATCTGGTTTGGGGTCATAAAAATAACAAGCCGGCCATTGCGGATATTCTTGAAATTATCGCCAAATATCAGACCAGAATAGAAGACTTTGCTTTGAGGCACCACCGCTTTGGCATTCTCGGGATATCGATTCAAGAACCGGAGGAACTCTACCAGATTGCGAATCACTATCTGGATGATTTTCCCGACCTGCAGTCAAGGCTTTCCAAAGCGCTGCATGAAAATTTATACAAAATTGACTATTTTTTATCAGAAGCCGATACCCTTCTTGCCAAGGACAAGTTCAGGGTCAATCTATGCGGTCATGAAGCCTACGGCATCGATACGGTTCGCAATCCCATGTGGTCTGTATACTGGCATATGGATAAACACGATAAAATGGTCCAAGAATTCAAACGCTTGGGATTTAAAACCGGAGATACGGTCGGAATTGAAATTGATTCGGATGAAAAACCAATCGTTTATCGTTTATAACGCTTTTATCGCACATTAGATCGCATCGGGAGGGTAGTGCCCGCTTGAGTGGACCTCCAGATTTTTGATACCTGCGATCTCCTGAGACAGGCTTCCGACTCTCTTCAGCAATTTCTGGGTCAAACGGTCCCCCGCCTTGGTATTAATCACGACATTGCCATACGTGCTGGTGACGGCCACGTCGAAATATTGATCCACAAGGGTTGCCTTTACCTGGCAAGCCAGGGCGAGATCATCCGTCTTCTGCTGAGCCGCCGCGGTTGTCTTGAACGGCTCGCGGGTCGCCGCCTGGCAAATGAAATCCACCGCATCGGATACCTTAAGCTTGTGAATGTGGACCACAAGATCATAGAGGGAGCTGTCCCAGGGGTCAACGCCCTGCAGACTCTGCGTCCACTTGCGACGTTCCTCGTCGTCTTTGAGCAGAATCAAACGGGCTTCCTCCTCGCTGATCTTCTCCCGCTCCATCTCGGCCTTGATCCGGTCTTGCAAGTCGGCGATGATCCTTACCTTCAGAACATGTGGCAGCCCCTTGAGAAAAAGGTGGCCCGCCAGGCCGTGATAAACCACGTTGTCCTCTTTTACCCGGTTGGCGAGAGCGCTCCGCAAATAGGCGATAAAAACCTGCTTGCCATGGGTAAAACGATCCAGAATCGAAGGTGCGTCGTGGATGGCCCGAATGAGTTTTACTTCCGGAATATGGAAGTGATCGCTTGCATCCAGGAGTATCTCACGACTTATGCATTTATATCCCAGTTGAGCAGAAACCTTCTCGGCCACCTCTTTTCCCTTACTGAAAGAACCCCGTGAGATCGTTATTATGGCCATCTGTATTACTCCTTTTTTACGACGGTTCTAAACCCCATACAACAAGGTTTTCATCAATCGGCATTCTTTGCATGGGGATCGATGATCCTTTGAATGTCTGTTTTCATTTTTGCAACGATCGTATTTTACCGTAACACCACAATTTCCGTTCACGACCGACTGATATCTGCCGGCATATCCACGGTCGGAAGGAGGACGGTAAACCGGGTATACTTGCCTTCCTCGCTCTCGACATGAATTCTTCCCCCGTGAATGTTCACAATACCATGAGAAACGGAAAGCCCCAGCCCGGATCCTTTTCCCGGTTTTTTGGCCGTAAAAAATGGATCGAAAATATACGGCAGAATATGGTCGGCTATACCACAACCATTATCTCGAATGTGAACAGCCAGAAATCCGCGTGAATCGGCTTGTTCAACATCAATTTTGATTTCTCCGTGTTTCTGTACGGCATCCGCAGCATTGAGAATGATATTGAGAAACACCTGTTTCAATTTTTGCTTATCACCCCGAATCTGTGGAAGATTCGGTTGAACAGAGATATCG
>JASFGM010000374.1:0-4277 GCA_050123755.1 Desulfobacterales bacterium | reverse complement strand
TGTCTATTATAAAGAATCGGAAGAATGTCAAAATGATCGTGGAAACACAATGACACTTCATTTCTATCCGAGCCATCGGTTTTCTCCGGCTTAAACCGGCAGTTTTTCAAATTGTTCAAACCATCATTATGTGTAAATACTTATTTTTGAAAGGGTGAATCCGGACATGTGGATTTGCCCCTTTTTTAGGGGAAAAACCACCATTTTCGGGTGTACCGTTTGACAGGCATATCCTTTTCTCGGTATGTTTTTTGAAATCCATTTCAAATCCCCGTTTTTAAAAGGGGGATTCGGGAGATTTTGGTGATGGCAGTTACCCCCGCTATAGATAAATCCAGACTGGATGTTCTCATATATTCACACGACGGCCGTGGTTTCGGCCATGTTAGCCGTGGTGTAACGATTGGCATGGCATTGAGAAGACTGTTTCCCAAGCTAAAAGTTCTTTTTGTATCGGGATTTAAACAGACAGCCATATTGGTGGGTTCCTGTCCGTTGGAGTGGATGAAACTGCCTTCATATGAGACTCAGATCATCGCGGGAAAATCAAAAGGCCGGCTGGGGAATACCAACATTAAAAATTGTTACCTGGGGCCGGCCAGAGCCAATATTATAGAATCAATCATAACAAACTTTAAACCGCGTTGTGTGCTGGTAGATCACGATCCGCCGGGTAAGCGGGACGAATTACTCCCTTCTCTAAGAAAAACCAGAGAAACAGATACCATATGGATCCTGGGTATCCGTGCGGTGGTGGGAGAAGTTGCCGCAATTTGGTCAGCGTTGTCGCAGAAGACTTTCGAGGAGCACTATCACTCCCTATTGTGGTACGGCGATGAAAAGGTATTGGGCAACCAAATTCCCAATGCGATCGGGCAGTACTTTAGCACAAACCCCATCATGACGGGCTATGTATCCCGATTTCTGGAATTAAAGCACTGGACACCGTATCATTCCGGAAAATATGCCGGTACCATTGCAGTTCCCTGGCTGAGTCAAACCTCACTGACATTTTTGCAGAACCTGTATAAAGCCCTGTCTGAGCTGGGCGAGCGTTATGGTAGATGGAAAATATTCACCGATCTAAAAAAATTAGAAGCAGAGGCCAACAGCATCAAGCTGAAGTTTGATGGTATGTCCTATTGTAGCGTTGAAAATGTTAGTGACCGGTATTTAGCCGCTTTAGCAAACTCCCGGGCGGCGCTTGTTTATGGCGGCTACAACAGCCTGACAGATATAATGGCCGCAAGGGTCCCATCGGTCGTCATCGTTAGGGGTATGAACGACAGGGAGCAGGAAGAACATGTACGTAAAATAAGTCAGTTGAAACCCAACTTAATTTACGTTCTGAAAGAGAACAAGGCCGAATGGAAAACTTTAGCTGAAGGATTGGAGCAGCAGCTAAATATTGAGATAGGGGTCGAAAGTGAAATAATGCTTAACGGTGCCGAGGTGTCTGCCGATAAGATCGTCGAACCGCTCGGACTTTCCAATGACCATCCGGCTTGAGCGATCCCACCCGGCCAAATCAATCGAATCTATTTATTTGGGAACCTGATAGGTTCCGTCCAGGCGATCCAGCATTTCATCATACCGGCGATCAAGCTCTGACAGGTCATTTTTATATTCCTGCGCGTTGATCTCGCCTGCCCGGTGGCGGGCGTCAAGCATTTCACGCTCTCTCTCATACCATCTATCCGGATCAAAATTATAAGTCATATTTCAATCTTCTTCTTGTGACACTTGAATACTGGCATCCTTCGGCAAAGCCAGCCCCGATGCCACCTCTACGGCTTTGATAATGCCTGAAGGCACCAAACAGGCAGCATGCTTACAGTGGTTTGCAGCCATGCGCAAGGTCTGGGGTCCTTTGCCGCGGAAACTGATTTCTTCCATCGGATCTACAACTTTTAATTCCTGCGCCAATTTTTGGATATTTTCACACCTTGTGTTGATCTCCAATTGTACCTTGCTTGTCTGATCATCCGATGTGGCTCTGATCTCCGTGATCATGCCGCAAATCCCGGACATGACATTTACAATTCCTCTCATAGCGGTAACCATCCTCTCTGATAGGTTCTAGAACCTATCTCAAAAATGCGTCTAAGTGTCCATGGCGGCGTTGCAAACCGATTCAAAATGCTCACATACTAACGCGTATGCTCGGAACAACGACTTTCGAATCGGTTTGCGCCTTGCCCTGAACCCTAATCCACCTTTTTGAGATGGGTTCTAATAAAACCTAATTTCATCGACCCAAATTTTTCCACTCGCACCTTTTGGGTTTTGCTTCGCATTCATTAGCCAATCAATTTTGTAAACTTTGTCCAACTCGAGAATCTTATTGGTACCATAATATTCGGCCATCCGCCTATTTAATAGCAGGGAAGCGAAAGGAATGCGGAAAAATTGCCAGCGATTATTTACCTTCAGGTTAAGGTGCCAGTGTTCAAAATCTTGAATCAGAAATGATAACCGACCCGAAGCGTCGCCACAAAATGGTTGAACTCACTGACATCGCCGGTTCCCCAAACACGCTTGCCGTCGAGGCCAATACTAATCTGATCCTTAACAAACACGTCAAATCCCAGACCCACATTATAGGCGAAGTCCCCATCATCTCTGGAATTACCCCTGAGATCGACTTCCGTTTCCATCCAGCCGGCACCGATCCTTAAATATGGAAACAACCTGTCTTCCCACAAAGAAGGGGAAATTACTTTCAGATCAAGCATTAAGGTCCAGATGCGAATATCGAAATTGATAGCGTCGACTTTGGCCTTGAAATCATCATACCAGTTGAAATTGCCTTCAACAGCAAAATGTTTATGCCACCAGTAGCCGGCAAAAAGATTGAAACCCCAGGCGTTATCAATGCTATCACTGCCGGCAAGCTTTTTCAGGTCGCCATCATCGAAATCCTCCACGGCATAGCTCAAACCAGCACCGGCAAAGAACCTGCGATCCTCAGCTTCTGCTTCAAGGCATAAAGAAAAAAATAAAATCCCAATCACAATTGCCAGGTATATAAGGGATTTTCTCATCTCAACCTCCTATCGAATATCCGGTTTAACTCCCGTCAATTTCTAACAAAAAATTCATTTAACAGTCAAGATGTTAGAAGATCAGCGCCGTGCCGGGAAGATACAGAGGACAGCCTGCGACGAGCCGTTCGGCCGTGAGCCCTTCGGTCGTAGACTCAGGGTCGAACGGCTCAGGGCCGAACGGCTCAGCCGAGATGAGAACAGAAAACAGATGACAGAAGACAAAAAGCAGACGGTTTCTGTTTTCTGTCATCTGACTGCTGTCATCTGTTTTCTGACACCTAAAATAAAACCGTCTTATGTAAATTCCTTGCTGGGCGCAATACGATTTTAACCCAGCACGGAAGGACTTTTAGCGTTTGAGCCGGCCGGTACATATCAGATCTACAGCCTTTTTGATCCAAAAGAAAAAGGCAGCGTCAAAACGAGCTCTGCCCTGAATCCCGGAAGTTCTCTAAATTGCCGTTATTTTCACCGCTATCGGTCCATAATTGAGCGATACGCAATTATGGTTGTCAATTATTCCACGATTTCGATATCCTCAATATCGGGTAACTCAATTTCCTTCGACGCTGCCACCAAACAAACGATGGCTGCAAATAAACAATATGCAGCAGCTATTGCCACAATGATGAGCAATAATTTAATTATCGTCTATCCCCCCTTTTAATGGACTTGAATAAAACTGCCGTCCGGCGGCCCGGTTCTGCCTTTAAGCTCAAATTCTTCCCACGGCTGTCTCTTTAAGCTTTTAGCGCTTCTATTCACGTCGTTGACATCAAGCTGCGTTTTAACAATTCATCCAGCGGATTCACCAGTTTTAAGCTCTTTGTTTTCAAAATAGAAAAACTGACTTTATAATGTCCTTTAAATGGCTCATGATTCTGTTTGGCAATATTGTTTATCTCTGCCCGGACAGATTTGACCCGCCGGGTTTTATCAGCTGTCCAATATTTCATGTCCAGTATCGAACCAACCTCTAGCCGCCTTAAAATGGAAGAATTTTTATTGGCAAAAAAGCTTCCCTGATAATCATCAATTTGCCTTAGTTTAAACTGGTATCCTAGATCGTCACTGCTTATTTTTATCTCGGCTCGGAGGTGGCTGTCGGATTTCCTTAAGTGCAGATATTGGTTTTCAACCGGATTGCTTGCGACAATATGTTCGACCATGTTCTTCCTTTCCTGTTGACCCCATTGGTAAGTGTGATCTGAGACACTTTGCAACGAGTTT
>JASFGM010000373.1:0-4279 GCA_050123755.1 Desulfobacterales bacterium | reverse complement strand
AAATGGTTTACTATAGATGGAATCCGTTGAACAATTGACTATTCAACCCATTAACTACTTGACTAAATCGCGGATAAGATCCGCGATTATATCCTTGTTGAATCCGCGCGAGTATAAAAACCGGTAAATTTTATCTCTTCTTTTTTTTAAATCTTCTTCGCGATTAAATGTCTTCATTTTCTTTTGCAGCAATTTGTCGGCATTTTTACGTTCTTCAATTTTGGCATAGTTCTCTAATAGAAAGTCTTCGATGGCAGCACCGTACAACCTCTTCTTTTTTAGGGCCATTCGAATGTGACGGATGCCGAAGCGCTTTCTTTTAAGCTGTGAAATATATATTCGTGCGGTTCTTTTGTCATCGATATAATTTAAACGTTCACACTCTTGGAGCACCGTATCGATGATTTCGCTCGTAAAGCCCCGCTGTTGCAGCTTCTGTTTCAATTCATATTTTGAATGATCACGATGCGTCAGGATTCGAACCGCCGCATTCATCGCTTGTGGGTTGGATTTTTGGGCCGGAGGCGAAAAATTCTGTCTTCTTTTTTCTGTCATCTGACCTCTGTCACTATTGCGGAAGCCATGGACCCTTGACCTGATAGCCGTCTTCTATCAGCAGGCGGCTCATTCCCCTCAAATGCGGCGCCCCGAGGAAGGCCACCACTTGCCCCTGCTCAATCTCGGCACGCATCCGCTGATGAAAAATTTTGTCGCGTTCATTGATAACCGCGTGATGCCGGCTGGGAAACCGTACCCGGGTGAATTTGAGTTTCTCTAGATCGCCGTCTAGATAGCATTCAACATATTCCCGGGCAAAGCGCTTCCAGCGATCCACCTGGTTCAGGAAGAAGAGAATGTGATCATGCGAAATGTTTTGCAGAACTTCAATCTGCTCGTCAATGGTTTCCAGAAATACGATCTTCTTTCCCAATTCCATGGCAATCTGATAGCCTTCCAAGTCAACGGAGTACTTCCAGCCAAGGCGTTTGAGGTAATCGGACCACAGGGTGAAAAATGCCAACCAGGGTTTCATGCCTTTCACCATTTCATAGACGGTATCTTTCAGGTCAAATTTGGTGAAAGTTACCAGATACGATGAATGCCTGGCCCGGCAAACCGGAATCAGTGCAGCGGTAATGCCAGCAATGGTTTTATCATCCAGTTCGTTGAAAATGTGGTAGGAATCTTCACTGTCGGTTCCTGCCTCCCGAACCCGGGCCATATTTTCATCATCCAGCGGGCCCTCAAACATCACCACGCGGGCATTTTCCAGATACTGTTGGAGAGAATTTCGGAAACTGTAAGGAAAAAAATGGGCCGTGCCGACAAGATGGGATATCTTGCCGTTTTTCTGCACCTCCCAGATCATTTTTAGCTTTTTTTGTTTTAAATTGCGAAACAGCATGAAAGCCCTCTTATCGCCACATAGCTAATAAAGTTTACCAAGCGCCTTAATCGAGTCAAATATCGTTGGCTTTTTGAATGCCAGCTCACACATTTCGTATCGGCGGGTGGGCACAGCGCCCCATTTTGCCTTGAAACGGCGGATACCGGCATTTACCCCGAGCCCAAGATGAATATACGGCTTATCATATTCCAGGCTCAAATTTATTAGCTCAAATAATAAAAGATCCGAAGCCCCGAGCACATAGTTTTTTTTGGAGTGGCATCCCATAATGTAATTGGAAAACCCTTTGGCTTCAAGGTCGACAACATAAAAGGCGGCCAGTTTATTTGTTTTATCCCGGGCATTTAAAACAAATGCCGTATCGGCACGCGCCACGAATTCGGGCATTTTAAACAATAACCTTTTAACGCGGTCCGTTGGTTGCGCCCGTTCAACAAATTCCTGCATCAGTTCCTGATGGTCTTCCTGCATGCTTGAGGAAGATTCCACCCCTAAATTTTGGCGCGCCTTTTTTAGATTGCGTTTCACTGGACTGCGGACGACCGTATCTTGGGTCTGCAGGGTAAAATACGCATCGCTTTCGCTTTCCTGGCAGATTGAAGCCAAAGCGGGCGGCATTTCCGGTGCAACCAGGGATACGAAATCAGGGCGGAATTTTTCTTTGATTTTAAAAACGACATCTTCAAAATTTTTTGTGTTAAAATTATCTTCAAAGGGATATCCGATCAAGATTATCCAGTTTCCTTTATGGCAAATAAAAAAATCATCAATTAAAAACGGCTCGCCACCTGAAACATGGGTCATCAAACCAATGCAGTGCTCCGGCACATATGCATGTTCTAAGATATATGCTTTTTCCTCAGCGTTAAGCATCGTTTCATTTTCTTAATTGTAAGACAGGAGATTACACAATTTTAGTTTAGCCGGTTTAGCCTGTTGGGCCGTTGAGCCCGTTGAGCCCGTTGAGCCCGGGAAAATGTCTGATTTTATTTTTTCGGGCAACAAGGAAATTTACCTGCCGGTAATCAAGGCAGCATAATAAATCTTTGAAACTTTTTCTAAAAGCTCCGTATTCTTCAATGCAGGGTCAATATCGCGACCTAAATTCAAGGCGCCATGGTTTTGAAGTATATAACACAGACTTTATTCCGCAATAAATGGTTTTTCTTGACCCTGGTAATTAACCTGCGATAATGCGTTTAAAAATAGGAAACAACTAACTTAAAGTCACCTGTTCAGTTTGCCGTTTTGTCGGTTGAGCCGGTTAAAAAAGAAATACTGTCTAATTCAATATTTACGGGCAAACAGGAGAGGGCGATAACGGGCCAACGGAACAACGCGCTCAACTTATTAAGACGATTAGATAGGTTTTTGAGACAACTTATAGAGAAAGGAGAATAAAGCATGCCCGACATGGATGAAATTAAAGAGGCAAAGCAGTATCATTTTGATATACCCCAAAAAACGGAGGGGTTTTTCCTGAAAGGATCCAACTCGCTGGATTGGGGAATGAAGAACAGGCTGGCCCGGATCTTCAACCCGGAGTCCGGTCGCACGGTGATGCTGGCCATCGATCACGGATATTTTCAGGGACCAACGACGGGCCTTGAACGCGTCGACGTCAATATTCTTCCTATCGTGCCCTACGCAGATACGCTGATGCTCACCCGGGGCATCCTCAGAAGTATTGTCCCGCCTTCCACCCAAAAACCGATCGTTCTGCGAGTGTCAGGCGGCACCAGCATCCTAAAGGAGCTCTCCAACGAAGAGATTGCCGTGGACATCGAAGAATCGATTCGTCTTAATGTCTGTGCCATGGCCGTTCAGGTATTCATCGGCGGTGAATTTGAAAGACAATCCATTATCAACATGACAAAAATGGTGGATATCGGCACCCGCTACGGAATCCCAACCCTTGCCGTAACGGCGGTGGGAAAGGACATGGCCCGCGATGCCCGCTACTTCAGACTGGCCACACGTATTTGTGCTGAGCTTGGCGCCCATTACATCAAAACTTATTATGTGGAAAAAGACTTCGAAACCGTCTGTGCATCCTGTCCGGTGCCCATTGTGATGGCCGGCGGCACCAAAATACCGGAACTGGATGCGCTGACCATGGCATATAACGCGGTACAGCAAGGGGCCAGCGGTGTGGACATGGGCCGCAATATTTTTCAAGCCGAGTCTCCGATTGCGATGCTCCAGGCTGTCCGGGCGGTGGTCCACGATAATGAAACGCCGCAAAAGGCATTGGATCTTTTCAATACACTAAAAAATCAGTCATGAAAGTTTCAGTGTGGTACAGCAACGAAGATATTAGAATCGAAGAAGTGCCCAGGCCGAAACCGGGTCACAAAGAGATACTTATCAAAGTAATCTCGTGTGGCATCTGCGGCAGTGATATTGTTGAATGGTATCGGATGCCAAGAGCACCCCTGGTGCAGGGGCATGAAATTGGCGCCCAAGTCGTTGAAGTTGGGAGATCGGTAACGAAATATAAGCCTGGAGACCGCGTATTTGTGGCACCCAAAGTGCCGTGTATGAAATGCGACTACTGCAAAAGCGGCCACTATCCGGTGTGTTCTAATGTCAAAGAAAGACTGCCGGGCGGCTTTGCCGAGTATGTTCTGGTTCCCGAATCCCTGATAGAGAATGGAACTCATCTCTTACCGCAGAATATCACATATGATCAAAGTACCTTCATTGAGCCGCTGGCATGTGTCGTTAGAGCCCAGCAACTCGCTCAAGTGCGCAAAAACCAGACGGTCATGGTGATGGGAAGCGGGATGTCCGGGCTGCTGCATGTAAAGCTTGCCAAAAGCAAACATTGCCGGGTGATCACCACGGACCTAAACCGAAAAAGGCTCGAAT
>JASFGM010000372.1:0-4304 GCA_050123755.1 Desulfobacterales bacterium | reverse complement strand
CGGGCAGGGAGCGGGCTAAAGGATACGCAATGGATATATCGCCGGCGCGATAGGCGCCGGCTAAAGCCGCCATATAGGTTGCCAGAAAAAAGCCCGACATGGCGATAAATATCCATACGGCTTTGGGAATCAAAGGGATCTGGTTTCCGTAATACAGCAAAACAGGCACTACGCAGATCACCCCGATGGTATTGGCAACCAGGTAGAAAGCCGCCGTCGGGTGCTTTTTTTTGCTGATATAATTCCAGCCGGCGTGGGTGACGGCGGAAATTAAAAGAAGAATCGCAGCGGTTAAAGACATATCACCTTCCGTAGGTGCCATAATCAAGCACCGCCCCAACCGCCGCTTTGATATTTTCAGCAGGAGTGGTTGCGCCGACATTGCATAGGTATAGACAAAAGCGTCCGTTTTTGCCGCCAATCTCTATATAGTGTTTAACCCGCGCACAGATTTCATCCGGTGCACTTAAGGCCAGAAAACCGGCGCCGACGCCGAGAATCAGCGGCACCCCTTTTTCCCCGGCATAGTCTTTGTAAACCGCCGGGCCAATCTCGGCCACATCAGGGTCCTGGCCTTCCAGAAAGTTGGGACAAACCTGCATTTTGAGCTCGAACATTTCTTCCGGGTTCTTGAGCTGACTTTCGCCCACCCAGTTGGGCACATATATTTCCGGGCCGCATATCTGCCTGAGGCGCAGAATATAGGGTACGATCCAATCCCTCAGAATATCCATATTGATAATCGGGAGCGAGCTGGTGGCATCATTGCCGCAGAACCCTTTAGCTCCTGGAAACTTTTCTTTAAGATAAAGGATCCAGGGGGCCAGCAATTCTTCAACAACGCGGTCAAAAAGCGCCCTGGCAAAGGCCGGCTGCATCAGAATGTCCATAATCAGCTGTTCGATGCCCCTTATATTGGCTGCCAGGGAGAACGGTGCGCAAAAATTAAGGGTCGGCGTCTCACCGACTAATTCACAGAATAGATTGTTTATTTCAACGACCATCGCCAAACGCCCATCTGAAGCAAAATCCGGTGTACGAATTTTTTTTAGATCATCTTGACCTTTAATCAGCGGATCTGAACGATCCACATCCGGCATGTCATGCTCACTGAAAATAACGGTTTGCCCGATGGCTTCGGCCTCAATGTTATACACATCATAATCAATCGTGGGAACATCTATCCCGAATTTTTCCAAAACAGACAGATAACCGCCTACCAGCAAATCCGGAATATTAAAGAATTCCCTGGCATTCACGCCCAGTTCTTGCATGGCAAACTCATGCATCTGGGCAAAAATAGGAACACGGTCCGAGATTCCATTCATGGCCGCTTGCAGACGACTTAAACCCTTTTGAAAGCCGGAATAATCTCTTTTAAATGTCTGCATAAGGGGTGTTCCCTCTAAAATTTAAATGCATTCCTGAACGCAAAGGTAATCTGGGAAAACCGATCTCGGTGATTTGGGTAATCGGTTACATATAGATGCGTTATCGGCTTACTGACATACCCAATGCGTCTTATAAATGTAAAGAAAAGAATTAAAATTTTTCTATTTTCGTATGTTTTTAAAATTAACACTTGATAACAAATCTGAAATGCCGTACCTGTTTTCTGCGAATTTTATACCGCTTTCCATAATAAGGTTCCGAACTATGGAAGTGCGGCATAAGCGAATGTGCGGTTGTAGAAAAAAACGTTTGAATACCGGAACGTTTTTTTACAACCGCTATTAGACCTGGAAAAGACATTTGAAGGGAGGCCATATGCATTTTGCTGAATTTCTCACCGAACAAGAGGTTAAACAAATTCATGAAGCTTCGCTAGAGATTCTAGAAAACGTCGGCATTCTGGTGCACAACGAAAATGCGCGCGGCATTTATGCCAAACACAGCTGCCAGGTGGATTCAACATCTTTGATCGTCAGGATTCCGCGAGATGTAATTGAGGACCATCGAAAATCATTTGTGCCCCACTTTACTTTTATGGGCAGGGACCCCCAATTTGACCGGACCCTTCCTGAAGATGGGCCCGTTATCGTAACCGCGAGCACAGCACCCAATGTTATTGACCCTCAAACCGGCGAAGAGCGGCGCGGCACATCCACTGATATCGCCAACATCGCCTTTTTGATTAACGCGCTTCCGGGTTATGATGTCTTTTCGATATCAACGCTTGCCGACGACGCACCCGAGGGTCAATTCAGCCTTTGGCGCTTTTATCCGGCATTGAAAAACTGCCTGAAGCCTGTCCGCAGCAATACCCCGAACATGCAGGAACTGATGAAGGTACTGGAGCTGGGGATGCTCATCGCCGGAAGTGAAGATGCGTATAAGGAGCGGCCCCTCATTAATCATCACTGCTGCCCGATCGTATCGCCGCTATCCATGGACGTGGATATTGCCGAGCAGATGATCTACCTGATCGAGAAAAAACTGCCGGTGTACTGTACGATTGCGCCTAACGGCGGCATGACCTCACCGATGAGTCTGCTGGGCACCTTGACGCTCGCAAACGCTGAATTTCTGGCATTGGGCGTGCTGACCCAGATGGTCCGGCCCGAAACTCCTCTGATTTATGCGGTTTTATCCACGATTGCAGATATGCGGGATGGCAGCTACGCGCCGGGAGGCATCGAAACCGGAATTCTGCAGATGGCACACTGCCAGATGGCGCGGTTTTACAATGTGCCTAGCGGCGGCTACATCGGTTTGACCAACGCCCACCTGAATGATGCCCAATCAGGTTATGAAACCGGGATGAGCACCACAGCGGCGCTGCTCGGCGGGGCGGATATGTTCAACATGGGAGGGCTTTTAGGCAGCCTCATGAGCTTTGATTTCGCCAAAGCGGTTATTGATGGCGAAATTGGCCTTATGCTTAAACGCATGTATCGTGGTATAGAGTTTAGTAAAGAGAATCTTTGTCTTGATGTGATCGCCAAAGTTGGCCCCGGCGGTACCTATATGGAAGAAGCGGATACGTTCGATCGCATGCGCACAACTGCGGTTTTGCCCAAAATAGCAATTCGCGAAATGCGCAGCGATTGGCACGAAAAGGGAAGCCCCGACACCCAAACCAGAGCGCTCAATGCTGCCAGAGAAATACTGACAGGTGATAATCCGGCCGTTTTTTCAGAAGATGTCGATGCGAGGATCCGGTCCCGGTTTGAGGGCTTGGTGGACGGGAATGCCCGCTGGCAGAAATAATGGCAATGATGAATACTTTTGCGGGACAGATTTTATGAGCGCGTTGGTGATGTTCGACTTTGATGGGGTCATTGTCGACTCCTTTGAACTATTTAGTTCATGCTTTATGGAGGCCTGCCATCAAAATAAATTTTATGAGCTGAATTCCCCCGAGAAAGTCCTGGCCCTGTTTGAGACCAATGTCTTTGAAGCGCTGTTGGGTTTTGGACTGGATGGTAATTCTGTCCACCAGATCTTAGAGACCTTCCAATCTGATATAGTTGAATATCAAAATGATATGAGGCTATTTGATGGTATCTCGGATACGCTAAAGAAGATTTCAAAAAAAAATAAAATTGTTATTATTACTTCCAATATCTCTACGGCAGCAAAACATGTTTTGATAAACAACGGTGTCAACTGTTTTGATGATGTGCTGGGCGCCGAAAAGGAAAAAAGCAAAGTAAAAAAGATCCGGCAAACAATGGCGCGGTACGCGGGATTGCCGGCATATTACATCGGTGATACCAAGGGGGATATGATTGAAGGCCGCAAAGCCGGAGCTATCACAGTAGCGGCCTTATGGGGCTGGCATGCTGTCAAAAAATTAGAAGAGGGTTCTCCCGATCATTTCGTTCGCTCGCCCGAAGCGCTGTTAGATCTGATGGACTGAATTAATGAAATAAAATAAAAAGCCGTCTCATTCTCCTCAAATCGTATGTCTTCTTATTATTCTATGTTGCCTATGCAGGTTTCGATAATTTCAAAGGCGTGATCCATTTCTTCTGTGGTGATAACCAGGAAGAAAGGGATCGCGCACCGGGTATTCTAAAAGCGGCGATTGGTGAAGTCGAAAGCGGGAAAAAGTGCTAGATGAATTATTATTTTGACTAATTGGCTTTGTGTTTTCATAAAAATTTATATTATAATTGATTCTTAGGACGAAGATCAACTCTTTTGGATGTTAGCGTGCGATTTTAGACATCGGCTCAGGTGAAGCGGGGGTGACGGCAAGATCGAACCTATACTTCTCTTAATATTGGGTGCCGGCGCGTATGTCGGGTGGAACATCGGTGCCAATGATACGGCCAATTGTATAGGCACTTCGGTGGGTT
>JASFGM010000371.1:0-4345 GCA_050123755.1 Desulfobacterales bacterium | reverse complement strand
ACATCGGTATACGCAAAAATATCAATATTGGGATGATTGGCCAATTCCGCCAGCTTGGGGCCCAGCATGCAAGAAGAGCAGTCATTGGTGGGAAAGGTTTTGTCCAGCTGTGCCATGACCCCCCCCACATTGGGCTTTTCCTCTACCAGATGCACTTTAAAGCCGGAATTGGCAATATCCAGTGCTGTCTGGATACCGGCGATGCCGCTGCCGACAATTGTGATGGATCCGGTTTTTTCTGTATGCGGCTTTATTGGGTTTGGGGTCATGGAGCATTCCAGAGTTTTAGCTTCCGGAGAAGAGAAAAAGGGTCTGTGATATGTCGCGCGAGCCAGCGTTCAACTCCGGCGACGTTATGGGCCAGTCCAATCAGCTCGGTAAAATAATAGATCGGGAAAGAAAACCGTTTTCCCCAATCCGCTCCGATCGCTTCCTGATGCATATCCAGATTGGCCTGACACATCTGGCAGGATACGACAATGGCCTGGGCACCGACCCGCTGCGCCATATCATACAGCTTGCCCACCAGGCGCGAAACAATGTCCGGGCGTGAAAGCACCTGACTGGCACCACAACAATCGGTCTTGTAAGGCCAGGGGATCGCCGTGGCACCCAGCGTCTGAATGATGCGATCCAGAGCCTGGGGATTTTCAAAGTCGGTTTCCTCGGTGATCTCCGGCGGGCGGTTGGCCATGCAGCCGTAGTAACCCACAACTTTTAATCCTTCCAGCGGTTTGCTTATGTTCTTGGCCATTGTTTTTAGCATACGGTTGCTGGCCAGAAAATTCGCCAGATCCCATACTTTCGGCAGGGAACCTTCAATCTGAATACCATAGCGTTTTGCAGAATCCTGATTGAGTGTCCAGGCGGCCGTTTTGAGTCGATTGAAACACATGGGGCAGGGGACCAGCATGTCCGGATGCGGAAGCCTGGCTGCCAGATTCAGCGTTCGACCGGCCAGCTCGATGCCGGCCAGATGATCAATGCTGTGAGCGGCGGTTGCTCCGCAACAATTCCAATCGGGAATCTCTTCTAATTGAATTTCCAAAGAAGCGCAAATTCCTAGAATAGATTCAGCGTAATCTCTTGCGGTTCCTTCCAGCGAGCAGCCGGGATAATAGGTTACCTTCATGACAAATGCTATCTCTTTTTATGACGCCCCAGTATTTTGCGGACCTCTTTTTTTCCTTTGATTGTTTTGGGAAGCATCGGAAATCGTCCTTTGCGAGTCATCTGCCAGCCCAGCTTGATTTCATCCCGCCAGGTACCTGTCTGCCACAACCGCAAGAACCCACCGCTTCGCAGGAAATATTGTGGTAGGAAGGTTGTTTCAAATGCCCGGCCCCATCTCTTCACATTTTTTAAGAAGGCATCATGCAAGCTTAGGATTTGTGGTTGGGGGCAGGGGATGCCTTTTTGGACGGCCATTTCTTTGAGACAATCCATGAGTTCGGCGATTTTAACGTCATTCGGACAACGTGTGGTGCATGTTTCGCAGGCGGCGCATACCCAGATGGTATGACAACTCAACACAGTTTCCGGTTGGCCGATAATCACCAGGCGAATCACCTCGTCCGGATAAAGATCCATGGCAAAAGTGACCGGACAGCCGTTGGTACACTTGCGACATTGAAAACATGCGCTTGCCTGGTAGGGTCCGTCTGCCTCAAGCTGTTCTAAAAAGTGATAATCAGGTGTTAACGGTTTCTGAGACATGGATTTTGACCCACCTTCCCCAGCGCTTGCGCTTGTTGAACCTGCCTGTGGACTATCCTAACTCGGACAAGCCGGAACAAATTGCCACAAAGGCACCAAGACACAAAGCGAAATCTTTGGTTAATATTCATCTTTGGGTCTTTGTGTCTTGGTGGCGTAAATGTTTTGCCATAAAATGCAAAGAATTCACAACTAAGACTCTAAATGGCTATTTGAGAGGCTTTTTAGAGCAGTCTATGTTAGGGCTGAAAGCCTTTATTTAAATGTAAGCGGCTATTTTTGTCAAGGGTAAAAAGCGTGGCGATGTGGCTATAATCTATTGGATTTTCAGAGAATTAATCCAATCGATAAAAATATGCTGTAGATCAGCGCAAGTTTGGCGGTTTTTGCGAGCGCTTGGTTTAATATGGGGTCAGCTGGATTTTTCCAAATGAGGCGCATCAGAGAGAGCGCCGTCGGCAAGGAAATAAGCGGCAACAGCACCCAGGCAGACATCCGACCGCCCAACCATAGGATTATTGGAATGACGTATGCGCCGGCGATCAACAGCACATACTCTATTCTCGATCCGCGATTTCCGATGATGACCGCCAGGGTGCGTTTACCGGTCTGACGATCCGATTGGATATCTCTCAGATTGTTCACCACCAGTATAGCGGTGATCAACAATCCTTCGATCACACCCATTAACCAGACCCGCGGCGTTAGATGCAGCGCTTGAACATAATACGTGCCGCAAACGGCAACCAAACCGAAAAAAATAAAAACAAATAGATCACCGAGTCCGTGGGAAGCCAGGGGAAAGGGGCCGCCGCTATAGGCCAGAGCCACGCAGATACAGGCCAATCCGATGATGAGAACCGGCAAGCCGCCAACTGTTAACAGATAGATGCCCGGGAGGAGACTCAGGATTATTGTTAGAATCATGCCGGCCTTTACCTCTTTTTCCGGAATCAGCCCGCTTTGCGTCACCCGAGCCGGACCCAGGCGATCCTGCGTATCAATGCCTTTGAGGTAATCAAAATAATCATTTGCCAGATTGACGCCTATTTGCAGAAGCAAGGCGACCATCAAAGCGGCAACCGCCGGAAGCCACACAAAGTTCTTGTCCGCAACCGCGGTTGCCGATCCCAACATCACCGGGGCGATCGCTGCCGGCAGCGTGCGGGGGCGGGTGGCGAGTATCCAGGCACCCATCTTCGATTTGTCTTCAGATTTTTTATTGGTCATATAGATAGAATAGAATATCGAATTCCCGCCCGCCTCGCCTGAGCGGCTCGCGATGGCGGGCAGCTCGAACAAGAAATGTCCAACCGCAGAAGTTTAATAGACAAGACGATTTGTTTTACTTCGATATTCTGCGGTTCATCTTTTGTTATTTTTTAATTTGGTTCTTCCGTCCGATATCGATTCACCTTCAGTTCCAGATTGTCGATCACAAAATAGAGTACCAATCCCAATAGACTCATGGCCAGGATACCCGCATACATTTCAGGGTATCGCAACACCTGGTAGGTTTCGACAACAATATAATACCCCAGGCCATAGGTCGTTAAAGACTGCTCGGCGATAAACAACACGGCAATTGCGGTTCCGACCGATACGCGCAACGCTGTCAGCACGGCGGGCAGGGACGCCGGAAAGTAAACATATCTGAAAAGTGCCCGTCGGCCGGCACCCAGCGATCGCACCGATAGAATCAATTCCGGATGAAGATTGGCCGCTTCATCCCTGACGACTACCAGAATATGGAAAAAGATGATTAAGGCGATCAGAAATATTTTTGAGATATCCGTGATGCCCATTAAAACATAGATGACCGGCAAAAACACAATTTTAGGGATTGGATAAACAACGGCGATCAGGGGTGCAAAGATGCGATTTACTTTGGGAAGCTGACCCAGCCCCAATCCGATCGGCACCGCGGTGACAACCGCCACACCGATGGCGGCCAGGACGCGACCGCTGCTGGCCAAAAAGTGAAGCCCCAGGTTGCCGAACAAAGCGGTGCCGAATATGGGGAGTACCTGAAGCGGTGAGGGCATGATGGGCCGGTGGATAATCCAGGCCAGTACCTGCCAGATTGCAAAGAACATCAACAGGCCGATGATGGCCGCCTGTGTATTTAACCTGCGCCTCATGTCAGTGATCCCAGTAAATTGCGTAAATCTTCACAGGTGTGCTGAAATTCATCTTGCTTGCGGGCATCGGTAAACCCGGCACACGCATTGTCCATAATTTGGGCTTCCTGATTACAGCCTTTCTGTAATACCAATATTTTTTTGCCCATGACGACGGCGACTTCAATATCATGCGTGACGATAACATAGGTTAAATCCGATTCATGGTGCAAAGTGATAATGAAGTTCTGCAGATCCTCGCGGGTAGGGGCATCTAAGGCGGAAAAGGGTTCATCCAGCAAGAGTAAATCCGGTTGCATGGCCAGCGTTCGTGCGATGGCTGTTCGTTGGCGCTGTCCGCGGGACAGATGCAACGGATATTGATTTTGAATGCTCTCAATCCCCAGCTTTTTGAGCCAATCGTCAACGCGTTGATCGGCCTGACGCTGCACCAGCTGTTCGTCCGCCGGGGCGTGTCGGCCGTCGGATCCGTAAAACCCCCAGATGGT
>JASFGM010000370.1:0-4346 GCA_050123755.1 Desulfobacterales bacterium | reverse complement strand
CCGGTCCGGATTTGGATTGGATACCGGATGCTTATAAAATCAAGGCCGACAACGGCAAGGTTTATAACCGCATGACCACCGTTAACGGCCTGTTTACCGCCGGTGATGGTGTGGGCTGTTCCGGCCATAAGTTTTCTTCCGGCTCGCACGCCGAAGGACGCATGGCTGCCAAACAGCTGGCCCGTTATGCCAAAGACCACGCCGATTTTGCCCCGACACTCGCCCAGAGCGCGGAGGAACTGGTTGATATGGTTTATAAACCGGTCCGAACCTATCTGGAACACTGCCAATACACTACGGCCGACGATATCAACCCCAATTACCTCAAACCCAAAGGTATGATGTACCGGATGATGAAGGCCACCCATGAATACGGTGCCGGAACGGCCACCTTCTACCAGACGACCACCAAGAACCTGGAAATCGTTATGGAAATGCTGGCAACAATGCGGGAAGATAACGAAAAGCTGGCGGCCGGTGATCTGCATGAACTGATGCGCGCCTGGGAGATTCAGCACCGCATCTGGACGGTGGAATCGCATCTGCGCCACATCCAGTTCCGCAAAGAAACCCGCTATCCCGGCTTCTACTATCAGGCAGATTATCCGGGACAGGATGATGAGAACTGGTTCTGCTTTGTGAACTCCAAATATGATCCAAAAGAGCAGAACTGGGATATCTTCAAGAAAGACTACATTAAATTATTCAAGGATTAACCAAAGGTCGGCTGTGATATATAGTCGATAAAATACAGCCTCCAGGTGTCGGTTGACACCTGGAGGTTTTTGTTAAGTTAATATCGTTCGGTTATCGGCTGGAGGGTGCAAACTGTCTATAACATGGTTCTTCGCTTTACCCCATTTTGCGGGTTTCAGGTGTCAGGTGTCAGTGTTCAATTACGAGCTTTTGCGTCTCTTACTGCTATAATCTGAAACCTGAAACCTGAAACCGGACAGAAAAAGTCGGAAGAAAAGAGAGAACAAGATTGGAGTTCCTGTGGGGGGAATTTTTATTACTCCACTTATAACATAACAACAAAACTGTACGGAGGGATGATATGACTGAAGAAAAAGCAGCCCCTGCAAGCGCAAGCATTTTAGTCGTTGGCGGCGGGATCAGCGGTCTGACCACGGCGATTGAGGCTGCCGAAGTGGGGTACGAGGTCTTCCTGGTCGAAAAAAATCCGTATCTGGGCGGAAGGGTCGCACAGCTGAATCAATATTTTCCCAAGTTGTGCCCTCCGACTTGTGGCCTGGAAATCAATTTCAGACGGATAAAAGACAATCCCAGGATCAAAATTCTGACTTTGTCAGAGGTGGAATCGGTTGACGGCGGTCCGGGCAACTATGATGTGGCGATTAAGGTTAACCCCAGATTCGTTAATGAGAATTGTACCTGCTGCGGAGATTGTGCCGCAGCCTGTCAGACTGAAATTGCCAGTGAATATGATTTCGGGATGCAAAACGTCAAGGGGGCCTATTTGCCGTTTGAAATGGCATTTCCGGCCCGCTATGTGATTGCGCCGGAGATTATCGGCAGCGCGGATGCCACCCGGATCAAGGAAGCCTGTAAGTACGATGCGGTTGATCTGGAAATGGAAGCCAAAACCTTGAATTTAAACGTGGGCGCCATTGTGTGGTCTACCGGCTGGCAGCCCTATGATGCCGCCAAGATCGATAATCTGGGTTTTGGAGAGTATCCGAATATCGTCACCAACATGATGATGGAGCGCCTGGCATCTCCTAACGGCCCCACCCGGGGTAAAATTCTGCGTCCCTCGGATAACAAAGAGCCCCAGAGTGTCGCCTTTGTCCAGTGCGCGGGTTCCCGCGATGAAAATCACCTGCCGTATTGCTCTTACATATGCTGCATGGCCTCTTTAAAACAGGCCACCTATGTTCGAGAACGTTACCCCGACGCCAAGATTTATATTTTTTACATTGACCTTAGGGCACCGGGATATCGCTATGAACGGTTCTATCAAACGATCAAAGAGGATGAAAACATCTTTCTGGTTAAAGGCAAAGTGGCCGAGGTGAGTGAGGATTCGAGCACAAATCATGTCACTGTTGTCGCCGAAAATGCCGTAACGGGTGAAAAAGTCCATCAGGAAGTGGAGATGGTTGTTCTGGCAACCGGCATGCAGCCCACGACGGCGACCAGCAAACTACCGGCGGACTTGCAGTACAATGATGACGGATTTATTGTCAACGACTTTGAAAAAGGCGGGATGTTTGCCGCCGGATGCGCCAATAAACCGGCTGATGTGGTTTCATCCAATCAAAATGCTACCGGAATGGCCCTGAAGGCGATTCAAACCTTGGTGAGCAGGTAGGAGGATAGTCATGGATAAAAAATATGGTGTATATATCTGCGAAGGTTGTGGGATCGGAGAAGCTGTCGATATTGGAAAGCTGAGCGAAGTTGCCAAAGAGGAAGGGTATCCAGTCAAAACCTGCCCGATTCTTTGCGGTAAAGAGGGTGTTGAACTCCTCAAAAAAGATATTGCCGATGAAGGTGTTAACACGCTGGTAATCGCTGCCTGTTCACGCCGCGTCCTTTATGATGTTTTTCGCTTTGACGGCTGTATTGTCGATCGGGTGAACTTAAGGGAAGGGGTGGTCTGGACTCACCCCCGGTCAACGTATCCGGCTGCCACCGAAGAACAAAAAGACGATGAAACCTTTATCGACCATGTTCAGATGATGGCTGAAGATTATTTAAAGATGGGCATGGCGCGGGTCGAAAAGGTCGATCTGCCCGAGCCCTATCTGCTGGAAACGCTGAGTAAAAAGATCCTGGTGATCGGCGGTGGTATCAGCGGGATTTCGGCGGCCATCGATGCGGCTAAAACCGGCTACGAGGTCACCATCGTCGAAAAAGAGGCTTCCTTGGGCGGCAATGCCAAAACGTGGCGTAAACAGCTGCCGGGAGCTTACCCTTATGATGGTCTGATCCCGCCGGAGATCGAATCAAAAATAAATGAACTTGAAAACGATGCCAACATCACGGTGAAAACCGAGACGGTGGTTGCGCGTATCGCCGGGGAACCGGGGGATTTTATCGTGACCTTTAAAAAGCCCGGTGAAAAAACTGAATTTGATGTTCCCTTTCCCTTGCCGGATGAGATGAAAGTCGATGACAAGGGCAATGAGCTGGATGCCGAAAAGCTGCATGAAGCCTTTATGGAGTTTAACAAGGGCAAACAGGACATTTTGACCCTGGATCCCAAGGGCGAAAAATTCGGTGCCGTGATTCTGGCAGCCGGGTGGCGGCCCTATCAGCCTGAAGCGGGCGAATTTGCCCATCTGGGCTTTGGTGAGATTGCCGATGTGGTCACCAATCATCAGTTTGAAGAGATCGCCGCTGCCGGCAAAATCATACGACCTTCAGACGGCAAAGAGGCCAAGTCGGTGGTTTTCATTCAGAGCCCCGGCCAGGGGGATGACAAAGATTTTGCCTATAGCGGTGCAGTGACCAGCCTGGTGGCCCTCAAACAGGCCAAATACCTGCGCGAAGATTATGATGACGGCAAATCTTATGTCTTCTACCAGCATATGCGTACCGTCGGTCTGACGGAAAATTTTTACAAGAACATCCAGCAGGACCTCGGCATCTTTTTAACCAAAGGAGAGGTCATCAGTGTTTCCCAGAACGGTGATGGTTTAATTATCGAAGCCGACAATACCCTTCTGGGTGAAAAGGTTCAGGTCAAGGCCGATATGGTGGTGCTGGCAACCGGTATGGTGCCGGTAACCGCGGATGACCCGGTCGTGAACCTGGCCTATCGCCAGGGTCCGGGATTTCGCGATAACGCGCTTTTTGATGACTATGCCGATTCGAATTTTATCTGTTTTCCCTATGAAACCCAGCGAACCGGCATTTATGCCGCCGGTGCCATCCGGCGCAGCATGACCGTGGAAGAGGCGATGGAGGATGCTACCGGAGCGGCCTTAAAAGCGATTCAATGTCTGGAGTCGGTCAACCGCGGTGTTTCCGTACATCCCCGATCCGGCGATATGTCCATTCCCGACTTCTTCTTCCAGCGCTGCACCCAATGCAAACGCTGCACCGAAGAATGCCCCTTCGGCGCCATCGATGATGATGAAAAGGGCACACCCAAGCCCAATCCGGCGCGCTGCCGCCGTTGCGGCACCTGTATGGGCTGTTGCCCGGAGCGCATCATCAACTTTGCCGATTACAGCATTGACAGTATCGGATCGATGGTCAAAGCAATCGGTGTGCCTTCCGAAGACGATTATGACGAGCCGCCGCTGCGGGTCCTTGGACTGGTTTGCGAAAATGATGCCTACCCCGCCCTGGATATTGCAGCCCTCAACCGGCTT
>JASFGM010000369.1:0-4364 GCA_050123755.1 Desulfobacterales bacterium | reverse complement strand
GTCACCGGGACCCACGCCTTTAAGCGGCGCATCAAGCAGGTCCAGGGAATGCTGAACCGCATCCCTTAATTGGGCGGCATCATTGCCGGCGGTTTTAACGATGGCAACTTTTTCCTTCATGGTCTCTGAACTCCTTTAATTACGCGGCCTGCCCAATTCACACCGAAAGTATGAGTTAATTTAATAAATGGTCATTCATAAGTGTTACGAAACTTAAGTTATAATTCTAGAAGTGGTTTCAAAATCTCAGATCAGGTTCAAGGGCAAGGCGTCCCGCAAATTTAAAGCGGAGCGTACACGCGAGTACGTGAGCATTTAAATTCGCGGGAGGATGCACCTTAATACAATAAAATCGATGCTGAATCAGGCTCTGCGTGACAACGCAGCCATTGGGCCTTAGATGGGGTTTTGAAACCACTTCTAATCCATGCGCAGATTAATCCCGGCCCCTTTGGTCGCCGGATTGGCCAGCCGGGCGTAGACCGTCAGGAACCCGTCCTTCACCCGCGGCGGCGGCGGCGTCCAGTTTTGGATGCGCTCTTGCAGCTCTTTATCCGGAATCAACAGATTGAGCTTGCGGTTGTAGACGTCCATTTCGATCATATCACCGTCGCGGACGACGGCCAGCGGCCCGCCTAACGCTGCTTCGGGTGAAACCTGACAGATGAACGGCCCTTTGGCGAATCCGGATATCTTGCCGTCGGTCACCAGGGCGCACTTGGATTCAAGGCCCAGCCCCCGCATGAAGCCGATCACTTTGAAAACCTCCGTCAACCCCGGCCCGCCCCGGGGACCTTCAAAACGTACAACAACGACGTCCCCGGCCTGGACCTTGCCCGCGCGCAGGGCTTCGAGCGCGTCTTCCTGTCCGTCAAACACTTTGGCGGGGCCTTTGTGCTGTTTCATCTCTTCCACAATCACCGTCGGCCGTACGACCGCTGACTGTGCCAGGCTGCCGCTCAGCACGGCCAGACCCCCTTCGGAAACCGGGTCATCCAGCGGTTTGATGACAGCGGGTTTTACAACCCGTGCGGGCTCGAGGTTAACGGCTAAGCGCTGGCCGGTTACCGTAAGCACGCCTGTGTTCAGGCTTTCTTCGAGCCTTTTCATAACGGCCGGGATGCCGCCGGCTTCATCAAAGTCACCGACCGTATAAGGACCGCTCGGCCTGACATTGGCGATACAGGGCGTTTCCTGCCCCAGCTTTTCGATAAAGGCGAGGTTGATATCCTGATCGAAGCGCATTTCCCAGGCCATGGCCAGCAGATGGACGATCGCATTGGTGGATCCGCCGATGGCATGCAGCACCCGGATCGCGTTGGTGAGACTCTCGCGGGTGATGATCTGATGCGAGGTGATTCCGGCTTCAACCAGTTTGACAATCTGCTGCCCGGTCTGTTTGGCCTGGCGTAGTTTAAGGGCCGAAACCGCCGGTGTTGTGGCCACACCGGGCAAAGACAATCCCATGGCCTCGGTCAGACACTGCATGGTGTTGGCCGTCCCCAATAACGCACAGGATCCCGGACCGGGACAGACGGAATCCTCCAGTCGATCCATCTCTTCTCTGGAAATCGGCGTTTGGCCGACACCAAATGCCCAACAGGCGGCATCCAGGGTCGTTGTGTCGGTGTCCTCCTCCCCGCGACGGCCGGCCAGCATGGATCCGCCGGTAACGATAATCACCGGGATGTTCAGCCGGCAGGCCGCCAGAAGGTTGGCGGGCACATTCTTATCACAGGAGGATATCATCACCATTCCGTCGAACATGTGCAGGTAGGCGGCTGCTTCGATTTCAGCCGCCACGATGTCGCGCGTGGCGGTGTCGTAACGGATGCCGTGTCCGCCGATGTCCATGGGGCATTGCCCGAAACTGTTGAACTCAAAAGGCGTGGCCCCGGACCGCCAGATTCCGGCCTTTACGGCATCGCCCAAAGCCCGCAAATGGAAATGGCCCGGGCTGGTCTCGCCCCAAGAGTTGGCCACGCCGATGCGGGGCTGTTTTAAATCCCGGGTGGTGTAACCCATTCCCTTTAACAGAGCCCTTGAACGGGCATTTTCCGGGGATTGAAAGAACGCTTGATTGGTTTTGGCCTTCGGCATGATCGTCTCTCCTTTAGTCGATGGTCAGGATAGCGCCAAATATAAAAAGTGCACCTTGTTGCCGGCCGGGTCGGTTTGTTTGAGGAATACCGCCTTGGCCCTGCCGAAATCCTTGATGGGCTCAAAATCAAAGCCCTTCTCCTGCAGCACCCGCATGGCTTCTCCCAGATGACGCACCTTTATAGCCATATGCGCGCGGGTGGGCTCATGGGCGCTCAGCACCTCGATGCGGCCGGGCCCCTGGCTGAAGACAAAGAAATACCCATCACCCTCAAATTTCTGAAATCCCAGCGTCTCCACATACCAATCCGCGATCTCGGCGGCATCCTGGCCCTCAAGCGGATAGGTCCCGGTATGCTCCACTCCGCTGAACAGGGGCAGCCCCCGGGCCCTGGCTGCCTCCCAAACCATGTCCGCGGCCTTTCCCGCATCAGCCGCGGCCGGACAGGTGACCACGGCGGCGCCGGCCTTTAGGCAGGGCCCTATATGTTCAGGCCCCGGCAAAAGATCGGTCACCAGGCTTAGGCCCGGATTGGCGGCCAAAGCTTCGGCCAGGTCGTCCGGCCGGCTTGCCGCCGTGCGAATCAGCTCGACGGCCAGTTCACCAGCGGCCGTAATATCCTGAGGGTCTTGTGCCGACGGCAGGTATAGAACCTTGGCCAGGTTGCAGGCTTTGGCGACCCCGGCGTCAAAGGGCCCGCTGATAAATTCAAGGCCCGCCGCGAGCAGGCTTTCGGCGTCAGCCGCATGGATCACCGGGCCGGCACCCAATATGATCTCCGGATCATCGGTCTGGATTTTCCTGGCCAGGTCCCGCGCGAATTGCAGGCCGCTTTCATCTGGAATGCTCAACTCCACCAGCTTGGCGCCGCCGTCCGTCTGGGTGCTGGCCGCGGCCATGGCTTCATCAACCCCCTGGGCTGTCACCCGGGCGATCAGTGCCCGGTCAAAGAGGGCGTTTATTACGTCTATTCGCCTGCGTTCCGTCATTTATGCGCTCCTTCCCGCCTGCACGGTCTCATTTGTTAGGAAGGTTTCAGGTGTCGGGTTTCAGGTGTCAGGATAATACAAAGGACAGGCGGCGGACTGCTTTCTGCCCTCGGTCATCTGTTTGCTGACACCCGACACCTGACACCTGAAACCATTTCTACGGGTTGGCCTCAAAACTGACCGCCTCAAATGGGCAGACGCTGTAGCAGAGCTCGCAGCCGATGCAGTTCTCCGTCAGGGTGCTGACCTGCTCCTCGCTCTTTACCATGGCCCCGTAAAAGCAAGAGCGCACGCAGTTCCAGCACAGGGTGCATTTTTCCGGATCGATCACCGCGTGCTTGCCTTTCTCTTCAAAAGTCTGGTCGTAAGAGGCCGCCGCCTGGCGCGAAGCCAGGCCATGGATTTCCGCCACGTCGGCATAGCCCTTTTCATCCAGGAATTGGTCAATGCCTTCAATCACCTTGCCCAGCCACTGATGCCCCTTGAGCATCAGCACCGAGCCCACCTGCATAATGGTGGCCCCGCTCATGATGAACTCGACCGCGTCGCGCCAGTCGTAGATCCCGTTGGAACCGGCGATAGCCATGCCCAGTTTGGAGTGGATGTCATGCACCCAGCGCAGGGTGATGGGCTTCACCCAGGGACCGCCCACCCCGGCCGGGCCGCCGATGTAAGGCGCGCCCGTATGAATATCCACGCAGAAACCGGTGAAGCGGCTGTTTACCGTAACCGCCCGGGCGCCGGCCTGCTGCACGCTCTGGGCGATTACCGTGAGGTTGGCTGCTTCGGGCGAAAGCTTCACCATGATGGGAATATCCACCGCCGCTTTAACCGCCGCCACCACTTCGGCCGAGGCCTCGGGGTCCTGGCAGATGAGCACCCCGGCCCTGGCTTCCGTCATCTGGGTGGGATGCGGGCAGCCCAGGTTCAGCTCCAGCATGGGCGCGCCGCAATCCTGGGCCATGCGGGAGATCTCCTGCCAACCCTTCAAAGAGCCCGCGCCGATGCTGGTGAGAATGTGGGCCCCGTTTTTCTGCGCATAGGCCTGGATCTCCTCCAGCCAGGCGGCCCAGTCGCGATAATCCTCCTTGGCATAGCCCGAGCGGCTGTAAAAGGTAAAATGCCGGGGCACCTTGCCTTTGATAATTCGGCCTTCCTCGTCGAGGATGGCATAACGCGAGTGCTTGGTCAGGGAATGCATGGACGGAATGTCGGTGAGTGTCTTGACGACGGCACCGGCCGCGCCGGCATCGATACATTTTTTTAGGTTGTCC
>JASFGM010000368.1:0-4372 GCA_050123755.1 Desulfobacterales bacterium | reverse complement strand
TAGACAGTCCCGATAACCAGATGTGCACGGTGTCCTATGAGGTTGCATTGCTGGCTGTAGGCGGTGTTTTAGAGGCCACCCGTTTGGTCATGGAGGCTAAAATTGACAATGCGTTTTGTGCCGTCAGACCGCCCGGGCACCATGCTGAAGTCGACAAAGCCATGGGTTTTTGTTACTTTAACAATGTGGCGATTGCGGCCCGCTATCTACAAAAGGAATGGGGAATAAAGCGGGTCGGCATTGTCGACTTCGATGTCCATCACGGAAACGGAACCCAGCACATTTTTGAACGAGATCCCAGCGTGTTTTATTACTCGATTCATCAGCATCCAACCTTCGCCTACCCGGGAACCGGTCGTGAGTTTGAACGGGGACAGGGTTCCGGCTACGGTTTTACCAAAAATTCACCGGTACTGCCTGGAAATGGAGATGCCGAGTATAAGCAGCTGCTGCAAAGAGATCTTTTTCCTGCATTTGCTGATTTTAAACCGGAAGTTATTCTCGTTTCGTGCGGCTTTGATGCACATATTGACGACAATATGTCAGACATAGCGCTGACGACAGAGGGATTCACCTGGATCATTGAAAAAATCGTCGAGATGGCAGCCTGGTATGCGAAGGGCAGACTGATATCGGTACTGGAGGGCGGATATTCACTGAGACGCCTTCCGGAGTTGGCCAGAAATCATGTAAAGGTTTTGCTAGAAGGCTAAGTCAAATAGTTAAATGGTCAATTTGTTAAATCGTATCCAATAATAGCAATAACCGCCAACAATTTAACCATTTAACAAATCAACGAATTGACCAAATTAGGGGGTATTATGTTTGTCAGCCGATCCATGACCCGCAAGGTGATCAGCATTGATCAAGAAGCCAATATCTTTGACGCCCAAAAACTGATTGCGGAAAATCACATCAGGCACCTTCCTGTAGTTGATAAAAATGATCGCATCATCGGGATTGTTACGGATAGAGATATTAGAAGTGCCTGGCCGTATAGTTTCTTTAAAGAATCTCACCGCAAAAAAGAAAAGGAAAAATTTTCCAAGATTAAAATTAAAGATATTATGACGATAAATCCAATCACACTTTCACCGACCTCAACCATTCAGGATGCACTGTTGATGATCCAGGAAAAAAAGATTGGGGCACTGCCGGTTGTCGACGCAGAAGGCAAACTTAAAGGAATTCTTTCGGTTAGAGATTTGCTGCGTGCTTTTATCAATGTTTTAGGAATTGGGGAACCCGGTACTTTGCTGTGTATCCTGCTGGAAGAGAAAGTCGGGCAGTTGAAAAAAATCGTTGATGCCATCACCGAGGAAAATATTTCTTTTGGCAGCGTGCTGGTGGCCCGATATTGGGATGAAGATAAGCGCGCGGTTTTCCCGTATCTGTTGACCCAAAATGTTGCGCATGTGAAGGAAAAACTAAAAAACTTGGGATTTACCTTGCTGGACCCGATGGAATGGTACCTCGACCAATTGCCGAAAAATGAATAGTTCTCAGCGCTCACACCCTAACCAAAGCCAATCCGGCGCTTGCCCTTACAATGATTTATATATTTACCAGCTTGGCGGTCGCTTAACATCGCAAAAAGAGATTCACCCGCAATGTTTTATCGGCAACTGGGAGGAGGAGAATTGTTCGTTTCTTTTTTTTTCCGCTCCGGCCCCGGAGGAAATCAAAAAGCTACTGCGCAGCCAGCCGCATCTTACCTATGTGGATAACTACCACATGTCTTATGAGCAGTGGCAAGGTGCCATATTGACCTCTTTTGATCAGGGCTGTTTTCACGTCATCCCACCATGGGAGCACAATGCGGTTGGCCGGCATGCTCAGCAACCCATTATTTTGGATCCGGGTCTGGTCTTTGGTGCGGGCACTCATCCCACGACCCGGGATTGTCTGGAAGCGGTCGAACTGGCTGTCCGGAAAAAAACACCTGATGTGGTCCTGGATCTGGGTACCGGAACCGGCTTATTATCGCTGGCCACTGCACGCCTGGGCTGCAAAACAAATCTTGCCGTCGACCTAAATTTACTGGCAGCAAAAACTGCCGCCAAAAACGTCCGCTTAAACAATCTCGAAAGCCGGGTGACGGTCGTGCAGGGATCTGCTGAAGATTTTATTGTGTTTCCGGCCGATCTGCTAATTGCCAATATCCATTATGATGTCATCAAAAAGCTGATCCGGGCCGAAAGTTTCGCATCCAAAAAGCGGTTTATCCTATCCGGTCTTTTGCGCACTGAAGCCAAACAGGTACGAATTGAATTGGAGCGCTTATCGGCAAAAATTATAAAAAGCTGGACCCACGAAGGAATCTGGCATACATATTACGGAGAGATAAGAAAATAGGCAATTTCGAATTCTGAAAAATCGTGCCTTGAAAGGATCAACATGATTATCACATGCTGGGGATCCAGGGGTTCAATACCGGTTTCCGGAAGGGAATATTTAAAATACGGCGGCGATACCACCAGCTTGGAAATCCTCACCAAAAGCGGTGATATCATTGCTGTTGATGCCGGTACCGGGATTCGTAGGTTTGGGAACAAGCTTGCCAACCAAAACGCTCACAATATTAATTTTCTTTTCACGCACGCCCACTGGGATCATTTAATGGGATTTCCTTTCTTCAAACCCCTCTATTTTAAGCGTGCTGCATTTCACATGCACGGTTGTCCGTTCCACACCCAGTTTGTGGAAACAATTTTGTCAACGGTAATGGCGCCGCCCAATTTCCCGGTAAAATACGACGATGTCAAAGCCCGGATGACATATGAAAGGGCCTGTCCGCAGGAATTTAATATCGGCTCCGTATCGGTTACCCCCATACCGATCAGTCACCCAAACGGAGGGAGCGGGTATAAATTTGTGGAAGACGGAAAATCCTTTGTTTTCCTGACGGACAATGAACTGGGATTTATTCATTCCGGCGGTCGCACATTTCAAGAATATGTGGACTTTTCAGCCGGTGCCGATCTTCTAATCCATGATAGCGAATACACCCCTGAAGAATATCAGACATTTATCGAATGGGGCCATTCCGTTTATACCGACGTGCTCAAATTAGCGCAGGCGGCCGGCGTTAAAAAACTGGGGCTGTTCCATTTAAACCAGGAACGAGCCGATAACGAAATGGATGACATGGTTAACACCTGTCGACAACACTTTGCTGATCAGGGCCTCAGCATCGAGTGTGTCGGCGTGGCAACGGATATGACTTTTAAACTATAGTGCAGCTCTGACGAGTTACACAAAAATTCGAATATCGAAATCCGAAACAAATTCGAATATTCAAGGCGCTTATACAGAAAGTCCAAGTTACCATAAAAGAACCCCTGTGGGAGCGGCTTCCAGCCGCGATCATTTGATTTCGCGGCTGGAAGCCGCTCCCACAACCAGCTCAACTTGTTCTTTCCAGATAACCGCGTAATTCAATTTAATATATGACTGGTAAGAATATTTAACAATTAAGTTTGGTAGGGCTTATGGGGAGTGGCAATGGATAAATTGATCAAAAAAGCGGCGCAAGACCTGGCCAACGCTAAAATGGTGACGGCTTTAACCGGCGCCGGCATCTCCACTGAAAGCGGGATTCCCCCTTTCAGGGGCAAGGGCGGGCTATGGGAAAAATATGATCCCATGGAGGTCGCCCACATCGATGCGTTTTTGCAGGATCCGGCAAAAGTCTGGAAGCTTCTCTTCAAGGACATGAAGGACGTATTAGACAAAGCCGCACCGAACGACAGTCACAAAGGATTGGCAAAACTCGAAGAATTAGGCATTCTAAAAACCATCATTACCCAGAACGTAGACGGCCTCCACCAAATGGCCGGAAATAGTGATGTCATCGAATTTCACGGCAACATGGCCTGGCAACGCTGTATGGAATGCAACGCACATTACAAAACCCGCCGCGTTGAAATCACCCAAATTCCGCCTCGTTGCGACTGCGGTGGAATCTTACGGCCAAATGCCGTTTTATTCGGAGAGATGATACCACAGGAAGCCCTCTGGCGCTCCCGACAGGTCGCAACAGATTGCGATGTCATGCTGGTAATCGGTACTTCGGCGGTGGTGCAACCGGCTGCTCTGATGCCGGTAGTGGCCAAAGAATCCGGGGCCAAAGTGATTGAGATCAATCCGGAACCCACGCCGCTAACCGGTGACATCAGCGATTATCTTATCAGGGGAACAGCCGGAGATGTTATGAATCGTATCATGGCGGCTTTGGAGAATATACTTTAATTTGGAATTAAAGTATAAGGTGTCAGGTGTCAGTGTTCAGGTGTCAGGTGTCAGGATTCAATGATTGAGGAATTCAGGAATTGAGGGATTTAGGAATTAGAATGACAGCATACTTTCAATT
>JASFGM010000367.1:0-4375 GCA_050123755.1 Desulfobacterales bacterium | reverse complement strand
GGATTGCGCCAAGCTTGTATTACCTATAAACCGGCAGCTTCTAGCTTATAAATTGCCACCCTTTTCGGCTTTACTTTCATGCGTGACCCTAAATTGAAATCTATTAAAAATATGTTATAATAAAACCTGTGAATTCCTGTATCCCGGTTCGATGATTCCCCTTTGGTTACTGATAGAAATAGGAAATTGGATAAAAAAATTGTCTGATACCTTAACCTTTGATTGAAGTAAATTCATCAGGATACGAAATATTTTAGAGATGGAGCTAATGATGGCTGGTGGTTGGACCCGTGATGGGGGTGTGCAGGATCAAATAGAGGCCAGTGTAGAAGACGCAGTAAAGCTGGCCAGGAGTCGGCTGCCTGATGGTGAAGGCGCAACCCATTGTGAAGAATGCGGGACCGTTATTCCAGATGCTCGTCGCAAAGCAATCCCGGGTGTTCGTTTATGCGTCGACTGCCAGTCAGAGCGCGAAAAACGGCAGGCAACTCCCGCTGGTTTCAATCGCCGCGCTAGCAAAGATAGTCAGTTGAAGTGACCGGTTGTTTTTGACCCAGCGATTTTCTATAATCCTGAAATTTTTGTCACCAAGTCAACTGAAAACTGCAATCCGGCAATAACCGACCCAAGTAAAATCCATTTGGCGAAGGATAAAGAAGTGGCAACGGTCAGCATTATTAAGGCAACATATTCAGATCCAGAGATTGAAACCCTTCTCGCGCCCTTTGGGGGGATGGAGCAGTTTATAAAAAAGAACGAAAAAGTCCTCCTCAAGGTTAATCTACTATCAGCCAAAGGGCCGGAAAAAGCCGTCACCACGCACCCTGATTTTGTAAGGGCTGTGGCGAAGGCTGTCAGAGAGGCAGGCGGAGAACCGTATATCGGAGACTCACCATCGGGACCTTTTTCCAAAAGAAATCTTAACAAGGCCTATAGGCGTTCAGGGCTCGAGAATTTGGCAAGAGATGAAGAGATTCCTCTGAATTTTAATACAGGCGTCAAGAAACTGGATATTCCTGAAGGCAAACGATTGCAACGGTCTCCCATTTGTGACTATGTGTTAAATGCCGATAAGGTCA
The DNA here is from genome assembly GCA_050123755.1 of Desulfobacterales bacterium. Classification (GTDB taxonomy): domain Bacteria; phylum Desulfobacterota; class Desulfobacteria; order Desulfobacterales; family JAHEIW01; genus JAHEIW01. Next base: position 3,296 of record JASFGM010000367.1, on the reverse strand, counting down.
TTGCGCTGCCGAAACTTAAAACCCACTCCTTTCAGTATCTGACACTGGCCTGCAAGATAATGTATGGAGTTGTTCCCGGCCTTACCAAGGCAAAATACCATGCTCAGTTCCCGAGAAGAATTAGTTTTGCGGACATGATGCTGGATATTCTTACCATCGTAAAGCCGCAACTATACATCCTGGACGGTATTATGGCAATGCAAGGCCAGGGGCCTGGAAGCGGAGATCCCGTAAAATTAAATCTGGTTCTTGCATCAACAGATTATGTGGCCATGGACATTGCTGTGTGCAAAATTTTGGGAATCGAGCCCGTGGGCATACCGGCGCTTAAAATGTCTAAAGTTCGCGGTTTGTGGCCTGAGAAGATTGACTATCCAATCCATGGCCCCGAGGATGTTGCCTATAAAGGATTCAGACTTCCAAACACAGCCGATCATCTATTAACCGGCAAAAAACCGCCCCAAAAAAGTCCCGTTATCACGGCCAAATGCACAGCTTGTGGGCAATGCGAAAGCATTTGTCCTAAAGACGCAGTCAAGGTGAAAGGCCAGATGGCAGAGGTAACTTACTCAAAGTGCATAAGGTGTTTCTGTTGCCATGAGGTCTGTCCTGAAGATGCCATCATGTTGCGCAGCGTGAAGTTAAATTGAAATGATCGATGATTTTCACCTTTATATCTTTTAATTATTAAAGATGAAATTCGTAAAAAAGAAAATCGAAAAGAAAAATGGCTGCAACTGCTGTCACCAAAAAAAATAGCGAAAGCTTTACAAGCGCCCATCAGGAATTTGGAGTCACCGACCACCCGCAGCGCGGGTGGCTTGAATTTTATCGCATTAGGCGGGAAAATACAAAGGCACGCAGTGCCTTAATCGGTGCGGGTGGAACCGGGTGCAAAGCACCCGGTTTGAAATCACCCAATTAAATAATTCCCATTCCATGCAATACGGATAACATAATTGCTGCAGCCATAACTGATCCCACCTGTCCTCCGGTGTTGGCCCCGACCGCATGCATGAGAAGAAAATTGAGTTTGTTGTATTTTTGTCCTTCCTTCTGGACGACGCGTGCCGCCATGGGGTAAGCCGAAATGCCTGCGGCCCCAATCAGGGGATTGATCTTCCCGCCCGTCAATAAATACATCAGTTTTCCGAACAAAACCCCGCAGACCGTATCGAGACAAATGGCAAGGAATCCAAAGCCCAAGATGAGAAGTGTCTGACCGCTCAAAAAGATCTTGCCATCCATGGTGGCGCCTATGCAAATCCCGAGGAACAAGGTTACAACATTGGCGATTTCATTCTCGGAGGCCTTGGTAAGTCGACTGACGACTGCGCACTCTTTCAGCAGATTGCCGAGCATGATCGTTCCGATAAGCGGCAGGCCTTTGGGTGCAATCAGTCCTCCGACGACTGTCACCGCAATCGGAAAGACGATTTTGGCAGTCTTGGAAACCGGTTTGGTTGCGGGTTCCATTATAACCGTTCGTTCTTTTTGCGATGTCAACAGTTTCATTATGGGTGGCTGTATCACCGGCACAAGGCTCATGTAAGAATAGGCCGCCACCGAAACGGCTCCCAGTAAATGGGGGGCGTATTTGGAGGTCACATAAATTGCCGTCGGGCCGTCGCAGGCGCCGATGATGCCTATGGCAACGGCATCCAGTTTGGAAAAGCCGAAAATCAGCGCAAGCCCAATGGTCAAGAAAATGCCAAACTGCCCGGCAGCCCCTAGAAGAAATATCTTAGGGTTCTCGAGAAGGGGGCCAAAATCGGTCATCGCACCGATTCCGATAAAGATCAAAAGCGGAAACAATTCATTCGCGATGCCCATGTTGTATATGGTTCGCAGAAACCCCTCATCTCCCATTAAATCCGCCAGAGGGATATTGATGAGGATGGCACCGAATCCGATGGGGACCAGCAGCAGGGGCTCCACGTCCTTTTTAATGCCAAGGTAAAGGAGAAGGCATCCGACTGCAATCATCACAAGATTCGACCAATGCAGGTTGACAAAGCCGGTCCCCAGCCCACTTAATCCATTCACAATTGCTTCAAACATAATTTATCCTTTTTCACTGTAAAATGGTTATTTGTCTTTTTCTTCCCTAAACGGAAATACCATTTTCAAGAAATTCATAAGAAGTGCAAACAGCGATAGCACCAACAGGGTGCCGCCCATGCCGATAACAATCATTGTCATCCCGAATGTTAAATTATCCATACAATCCTCCCCAGAATAGATTAAAAATGATGCTGCGGATTAAAAAGACTTAAAGAATTTCAACAAATAGCTTTTCAATTTGAAAGATGCAATAGAGAAAATTGGCTCTCTTTCATTTTTTTTGCGTGGCATTTAATTTAGACACCATAACCAATATCGCATGTTTATCTATAATCACTAATCAAGCCCTGACCTCATATTAAGGAGTAGGAGGTGCAAAAAAAAGAAAAGGGCAGCCATTAAGACTGCCCCTGAAAAAGGTTATGTGGGATGAATGTTGTAGCCTCCCACGATTAATTAAATTTTATCACAATAAGAAAAAATAACAACACAAAAATTATAACTAATTGAAATTTATAATTATTTTGAACTCAAAATTTTCAACGCTTGATAAAACAGGTATCCGATAAGGACAACGACCCAAAAGATAATTGCGATGTAGAGTATTTTTAACATTACGCTCAAAAAAAGAAAGGGCAGCCACAAAGACCGCCCTGTTAAAAGGAAGTAAGAAAATGGTTTTTTAACGAGCTTCATTAATTATCGGCATTTTGAGCCAAAACTTTAGCTATTTTTGCCTTCGGATTCGCGATCGGAGGCGCATTGGAAGCGGGCCATCGACAGGCCTGTCCGCTGTATTGGTGTCCCGTTATCTTTTTAAGGGGGATTAAAATGCAATGGGTGTGTGTGAAGGAATATACCGCTTTTGCCAGATCATGGCGGAAAACGACCCGTCTTCGCTTTAACAAGCTACGCCGCGGCAAGCAGTTCATGCCCTCAGAAGGCCCAGTCTTCGCTCTGATGAGCTACGCCTCGGCAGGCAACTCATGGCTGAAAACGACATTTCATAGAAGAGCTAAATGGGTACTGAATAAAGACAGTAATTCAGTCGATTCAAAAAAAAACGGATTCAGTCAGCTGCTGAATCCTTTTTTTATAATTTATAAATGGTGCCGAAAACCGGAATTTAAGAATTAATAATGATTTGATATAGTTAATATGATCAAAGCTAGTTTAAACGACATTAAGCTAGTTTTTGTAAAGTCCTGGCTGCATATTCGCATATCAGCTGT
>JASFGM010000366.1:0-4379 GCA_050123755.1 Desulfobacterales bacterium | reverse complement strand
AAAAATAATTTCTAAGGTAATAACTTGAAATTTTAGGAGTGATTATGTCGCAACCATCTGTTATTGATTCAAAGCTGTTTGATCCTGCTGCTATCGATCCCGAAACCGCGGATTTCATTGAACGCATTGAAAAAGAGCTTTCAGCCATGCCGCCATTATACAAATTTGAGCCTCAGGCGATTCGCGATGCGCGCGCCGCCGGTTATTCAATATTTGGCGCCATCAAGCACCTTGACGAGGCTCAGGATCGCAAGGTTCCGGGTCCGGCCGGCGATATTCCCATTCGCGTCTTTATTCCGGAAAAAGCCGCAGGGGTTTATATGCATATTCACGGTGGTGGATTTATGCTTGGCACCGCCGATCAGCACGATGAACTTCTCTTTGAAATATGCAGGACCTGTCAGACAGCCGTGGTGAGTGTGGGCTATCGGCTGGCACCGGAAAACCCGTATCCTGCCGGAGCGGATGACTGCGAAGCGGTGGCCGTCTGGCTTGCTGAAAACAGCAGCGCAGAATTCGGTACCGACAGGCTGATCATTGGAGGAGAGTCAGCCGGGGCGAACCTTTCGGCGGTAACCCTTCTGAGAATGCGTGATCGGCATGGGTTCAGGGGATTTTGCGGGGCGGTCCTGACCTATGGTGCTTACGATATGTCCATGACTCCGGGGGTTCGGCGCTGGGGAGAAAGATATTTAATCTTAAACACCAAAATCATAGAGTGGTTTCACGAAAATTATGTGCAGGGCGGAAACGTGTTCGATCCGGATATTTCGCCGTTTTATGCCGATTTATCCGGTCTGCCGCCGGCCTTTTTCACGATCGGAACCATGGACCCGCTTATGGAGGATTCCTTATTTATGCATATGCGCTGGCTGGCCGCCGGCAATCCATCTGAGCTGGCGGTCTATCCCGGTGGTATTCATACCTTTAATTTTTTTCCGATCGAACTGGCCCGTAAAGCCAACACGAGAATAAATGAATTCATCATCAGCGCTGTCAGGTCAAGGTAGGTTGCAGGTGTCGGGTGTCAGGTCTCAGGAATCTACAGATGACAGAAGACAGAGAACAGAGGTCAGATGGGATGTTTCATCATCGGATTTTATCCTCTGTCTTCTGACCTCTGACCTCCGTCCTCTGAAAAAATGAACCTTGATTGACACATCAACCCAGGATAGGCATATTTCCATATATAAGCGGCCGCGTTGCGACCCAATTGTTAACCTTTAGAGGAGGGCAGCCATGCCAGCCAATGAACTTCCTGTTCCACCGCATTACAACCCGCAAAGCGTAGGTGAAGTCTGGAAAGTTCCTTATCAGGAGCGCGCCGATGATGCTAAAGGCTGGGCCAGGCAGCATAACCTGCAGCCTGCCGCCCGTGATAAGCTTAAAATTTCCCTTCTGTTGGTCGATGTTCAAAATACCTTCTGTATCCCGGATTTCGAACTCTATGTCGGCGGGACTTCCGGAACCGGGGCAGTGGATGATAACCGCCGGCTGTGTGAGTTTGCTTATCGCAATCTCAATGTGATCACCGAAATCTGTCCGACAATGGATACGCATCAGGCGATGCAGATCTTCCACAGCATCTTTCTGGTAAATGACAAAGGGGAACATCCCGCCCCCTATACGCTCATTAGCGCAGAAGACATTGAGGGGGGTATATGGAGATTTAATCCACAACTGGCTGCCAGCTTTCAAATCGACGAGGCCTACGGCCAACAATTTTTACACCATTATACCCGGCAATTAAAAGACGGCGGCAAATATGATCTGACGATATGGCCCTATCATGCCATGCTCGGCGGGATCGGCCATGCCTTGGTTTCGGCCGTCGAGGAGGCGGTTTTTTTTCACAGCATCGCACGCTTAAGTCAACCGGATTTTCAACAAAAAGGGGGCCATCCGTTCACCGAGAATTACTCGGTTCTCAGCCCGGAAGTGCTGGCGGGCCCCGCAGGCGAGGGGATTGCCGAGAAGAATGCCGGATTTATTCAAAAACTCTTAGACGTTGATGCCGTAATTATTGCCGGACAGGCAAAAAGCCACTGCGTTGCCTGGACAATCGACGATCTGTTGAACGAAATCTATATTTCCGACAAGAAGCTGACCGAGAAAGTCTATCTTTTAGAAGATTGCACTTCACCGGTGGTTATTCCGGACGTTATCGATTACACCGAGCCGGCCGGCGAAGCATTTCAAAAATTCGCTGATGCGGGAATGCATATCGTACGCTCAACAGATCCAATCGTGAGCTGGCCCGGGATAAAACCCTGAGATCACCGGCCATCCCTGTGTTTTAAGCTTTGGTTTATTCGTTAATTGGTCGAATGGTCAATCAGTTAAAATAAGGAATACATCCATTGACTAATTAACGAATCAACCATTTAACCAATTAACTAAATATAATCTGTGTTTATCTGTGAAAATCTGTGTTCTATTAAATATTCGAAAATTTGCGGACCTTTGAGCTTTCAGCTTTGAGCTATGAGCTTTAATTAATCTGCGTTAATCTGCGTAATCTGCGGACGAATAATCTTTTTTCAATGAAATCCGTAGATCGGCTTTGAGCTTAATGTATTTTAACCTGGTCGGTGTGTGTCCGTGTGGGCCTGCCGCGGCGTAGCTCGCCAGAGCGAAGACTGGTCCGTGGCTAATTAGAACTCATCTGCGGAATCTGCGCCTTTTGAGCTTTAAATCTCTGTGACCTCTGTGTCGCTGTGGTGAATTCTTTCCTCTTCCCATCCTGTTATTCTGACATTTATTGTCATTAAAACTGACGAAGTTTGTCAGAAAAGCGCCGGGTCGTGATGCCTGAAATTTATAACTATAAGATATAAAAACGATAAATTTTTTATGATGAGTTGGTATGAATCTTGCCATCAATAACCGCATTAATTTTTTTAAAGTATCCACCCGCATGATTTATCTTTTTTTTTGCCGATATCATAAGAAATTAAAGCGGATGCAGTTATTCTGTCAGGCAGCATACATCTTCTGGGGGATGAGTGGAAAGCACGTCATTAAAATTCCGGACGCCTAAGCGCGCAAGGCCGGTCGGTGCCCTCCGGACGGCAACGACGGCCTCGAAGCCGACATACGAAGAATTAGAAGCCAAGGTTAAAGAGCTTGAAGCCGATATCGAGAAGCGGATCCAAATCCAGGAAGATTTGCTGGCGCTTTGGGAGAAGTATAAGCTTGTATTTGAAAAAGCCGGCGAGGCCATCTTTATCATCCAGGATGGTGTCATAAAATTTGCCAACCGTAAAACGCGGGGTGTGTTGGGCTATACCAACGAAGAGCTCAAAACACTTCGCATCGCTGAGATCATCCACCCGGAAGACAGGGAAAGGGTTGTTTCCAGATATAGAAAAAAACTTAAAGGCGAAAAAGCCCCCGCCATCTATTCCTTCAGGATCGTAAGCAAAACGGGCAAAGAAATATGGATTGAGGACACCACGGTGCGCGTCAGCTGGGAAGGGAAGCCGGCCACTTTAAATTTTGTCCGCAACATAACCCGGAAAAAGAAGCTGGATGCGCAACTTCAATTTGCCGCCAAATTGGAAGCCGTCGGCACCCTGGCAGGGGGAACCGCGCATGCGTTTAACAATCTCCTGATGGGCATCCAGGGACACACCTCATTGTTGCTCTATGATATCGATTCCACCCATCCGCATTACGAGGATTTGAGGAAAATTGAAACCCAAATTCAAGAAGGCGCCGAATTGACAAGTCAGCTTATCGGCTATGCGCGCAAGGGCCGCTATCAGGCCGGGGTGATCAACATCAACGAAATCGTTGAAAATACATCCCGGGCCTTTGCTAAAATGAAAGATGAAATCCGCGTTCATCGTGAGCTCACTCAACGGCCGCATGACATCGAAGCGGATCAGGGCCAGATGGAACAGATGCTGTTAAATTTATACATCAATGCCGCTGATGCAATGGGGGGTAGCGGGGATCTTACTTTAAGCACCCGCAACGTGACCCACACCGATATCAAAAGCAAACTTTATAAAGCCAAATCGGGCAAATACGTCAGGCTAACAATTTCTGATAAAGGCGCCGGAATGGATAAACAGACCCAGCAACGTATCTTTGATCCTTTTTTTACGACCAAAAGAACCGGCAGCGGCACCGGACTTGGGCTGGCATCGGTTTACGGAATTGTGAAAAGTCACGAAGGGTATATCAATGTGGAGTCCAAACAGGGACGCGGAACCACCTTCTATATTTACCTGCCGGCCGCAAAAAAAAGGAAATGCAAGAAATAAAACCTATCAGAGTTTTTGTCCTCTTATAAGATTCTATTTTTATTAATTAACCGCAGACTATTTTGTTTAATTAGCCACGGATCCACACAGACCCACACTAACCTTTGT
>JASFGM010000365.1:0-4395 GCA_050123755.1 Desulfobacterales bacterium | reverse complement strand
AAAGGCTTTTAGCACAGCGCGCTATCGGACAGATACCACCGGTATGGATCAGTATACAATCGCCGCAACCTTTGCATTTTTCGGTCCAGGATCCGGGCTTATCCGACGCTCCCAGAAAAGTCGTATTCAGAGCGGGAATCACGGGCAAGGGTTCAAATGCATCCGCCAGGGTTTGAACACCGGCACCGCAGGCAAGCGACAGCACGGCATCCGTTCCGGCGGGTACGTTCTGATATTCGACTACCAGGTCCCGTTCACACTGCCGGAGAATACAGCCGACCTCAAATTTCGGGGCCGTGCCCTGATAATGCCGTATCTGAGAGAGCTCGCGGCTTAGCTGTTCAGCCTCCTTTTCACCACCCGAAAGACATACGGTGACACAGCTGCCGCAGCCAAGAACAAGCACCTGCTTGTACGCTTTAACTGCAGAAACGATTTCTTCCAGCGGCTTTAAATCTCCGACAATCATTTTTCCCCCGACTTTAACCTAACCCGGATAAACCGGAAAAATGGCCACAAAGCCACAAAGTAAAACTGTTTGCTAAAATTTATCTCTGTGTTTTAATGTCTTGGTGGCAAAAATGTTTTGCCTGACACCGATTGGGGCCACATTGATGCGGCATCAGTTTGTCGATGCTTCGGACAAAGGGCTTCCTGGGTTGAATCCAGCGTACTTTCCACCTTTTGACGGTAAGCCGGCGAATAAAGCGGTTCACCGCATATCCGACAATGAATAAGATCAAGGGTGATCACTTTGTCCCACTGCCCGACTAACAGATGCTGAAACTCGATGGCCGCCTGCGGGCAGACACGCCAGCATTGACCGCATCGGGCACATTTGGTCATATTGTGGTTGAGTGTCCGTCGGTCGTCGTGATCATCAAAACTCAATGCCGAAGCAGGACAATTTTCCACACAGGCCAAACAACCGTTGCAGTTTTCATTCACTCGAAAATATGACATGAAGCTCACCGTAATATACAAACACCTAAAAGATCGCGTAGCGCGATAAATTCGAATATCGCCTGATTTTATAAAATTGGCCGAAATCCGAAACAAATTCGAATGACCAAAATATCAATGATCGAAACTTCAAACCGCATTTGTTTTGAATTTTAAACATTCGTATTTTGATATTGTTTCGAATTTCGTGCTTCGTATTTCGAATTTCTCCCTCTTGGCCGTGATGATTAAAAAGATTAACGTATGCATCTCCGCCTTTGTATTATGGCAGCAAATTTTGCAAGGCAGTAAGACGGGGTTTAGCCGCCACCGACGAGCAGCATTATCTTCACCTGGTCGCCTTCTTGCAGTGGCCGCTTGGAATATTGCTCTCGCGGAATAAACCCTTCATCATTGATCATCACCTGGATCGTCATATCCAGTTCGCCTGCCTGGTCCAGCAGTATTTTTCTGGCCTGCTGCCCATGTCGGCTGACGATGTGCGTGATAAGGCCCGCCACTGTCCCGTCGGCAATTTCCAATTCTGTTTTTCTGCCGATTAACTTGGATAGCGTCGGCAATCCCAGTGTTTCTACTTGGATTTTCAATGAACACCTCCAATAAACAAATAGTTTAGATCCGATAACCCCCTGTGGGATTATCGCGGATAGCGGCGCGTCAGTTCGGCATAATTTTCAGCCGCGTCCCGCATGCGATCACAACATAGTTTGCTGGTTTCTACATAGTCAATGGCCTTCACGTCACAGAAGCGCACACATTGAGGATCTCCGTGACACAGGTCACATTTGAAAACACGGCCGCGTTTCGGATTCCATCCCATGGCACCGAAGGGGCATGCCGACACACACATCTTGCAACCGATGCAAAGGTCATGATTGATTCCGATGCTGTCCATCTCTTCGTCGCGATAAATTGCCTCTTTAGGGCAGACAGCCATGCAGGGAGCATCTCTGCATTGCTGGCATCGCATCGGCATATAGAATCGTTCGTCGTCCCATTTGACGATATGAATACGGGCTAAAGAAGGATTGCTGACACCATTATGCTTAACCGAACAAACCAGTTCACAATTCCGGCAGCCCGTGCATTTTTGTGGATCAACAATCATTAATTTCTTGCCCATATTCTATCTCCTAATTCTTTGCGGATGGCCACAGTTCGCCGATATCGAGCCGTTCGAGAAGTTCCGGTGTCGGAATTCCGGCCTGATCCCATTCATGCAGGCGGTAATATTCATCCAGCATGGCTTCAAATCTATCGCGGTCGATGCACTTGCCTCGCGCCGCCGGCAAACCCAGCTGGGTCGGCTCATCAAAATAGCGATCCGACAGCATATCATCCGCACGGGTCATGCCTTCGCGCAGATTAAAAAGCCGCTCAATCGTATAGCAGCGGTTGGCGCAGTCCCAGAGATCCATCTCGCTGAATTCCAGACCGACATTCAATTGAATCAACCTGGAAAACTCTGTAAACGCCGGGTGATTGGGACTCAGAAACACCGTATGGTATTTGCAGACACCCAGGCTCTCCACTGCCATATAACACAGTTCCTGCCACATGACCATGCGCGGCTTGCCCTCGTATTCGGAGAAACTGTTGGTCAGAGGGCCGTCATAGCCGTCCGGACTCCGATAAATTTTTTCCAGCAGTTCCATCGGCAAGTTATACAGATCGATGGCCGGTATTCCCCTCAAATGATCCGAACCCCGGGAAGAAACAGCAATGTTCAGCGCCAACGCCGGAGCCGCACGCTCGTCGGTATTCAGATTGCTCATTCCTTTAACATGGATTAAATATTTCAAGCTATCGGGACCGAACTTCCGGGCCGCCGACAAAGGGCCTTTCGCCAGAATATCTCCAAGTCCCTCACGCAAAGCGACCTGTTTGACCATTTCGATAACCGCTTCGTCATTGCCCCATTCCAATTTAAGTCCGTGGGTGTCTTTGTCCGTGATGATCCCTTTCTCATACAGCTCCATCGCCCAGGCGATCATGCTGCCAACCTCCAAGGTATCAATTCCATAGTTATTTACAAGGTGGTTGCACACAAGAACTGTGTTCATGCTGCGGCATCCCACTTCGGCGCCAAAGGCACCCTGGCCGGTATAGTCCGGTCCCAGGGCATAGGTGCCCGCGAACTCACCATCTTTAATCACATAGCGGTGCCGGCAATGGACCTGACAACCAAAACAAGCATCCATTCCAAGCGAGTATTTATCAAGGTTTTCGGCTTCGAGATCTTCACTGTTCGGAAGCTGATTGTACTGAAAATTGCGGGTACGGACCAGACCGGTGGTATTGGTGATGCCAAACATGAAATTTGTGCCCCAGCGCTGCATGCTCTGGGAAGCCTTGGAGGATATAACCTGATCGATGGCTTCCTTATTGTATTCCAGGGCTTCGTCCGGGTTGCTGATCTCGATTTCCATGAATCCGCGGCAAGCAATGGCTTTCAAATTTTTCGAGCCCAGCACCGCGCCCATACCCGTGCGCGCGCCCGCGTCTTTGCGGCCGGTCATCACGGTGGCATAGCGCACCAGATTTTCACCGGCCTGCCCGATGCAGAGAATTTGAGTTTCTTCGTCGCCCAATTCCCTGCGGATAATCGCCTGGGTATCATAGACCCCGTTACCCCAAATAAAATCCGCATCTCTGATTTCAATCTGGCCGTCACGGGCATAGATATAGACGGGACGATTCGCCTTTCCGCGAATAACAAAATGATCGATGCCGGCCCAACGCATCTCGGGGGCAAAAAACCCGCCCATGCTGGCTGAACCGAATAGATTTGTCAGCGGTGATTTGGCCGCAATATGGGTCCTTGACGCTGACGATGCCAGCGTGCCGCCTAAAATACCGGCACTGATAATGACGACATTGTCAGCGCCAAGCGGATCACACCCTTTAGGCGTGTTCGTGTAAAGCAGATAGGCATCCAGTCCCCGCCCGCCGACGAATTTCCGCCGCCATTCCATCGGAATCTGCTCTAATTTTATTGTTTCCGCATTAAGATCGATGTAGGCGATTTTGCGGTTTAATGCCATAATTATTCCTTCACAGGATTGGTTTAGGAGGGTTTACGGGTAAAAACCGATGACACGGATACTCAAGAAATCTTCGCCAAGACAAATTGAGTATGATCGCACAGCGCTCAAAACTCTGGCTGGATTGTAGAAAGGGCAACAACGAGAATCAATTGTCAAAAACGTTTTTGGCATTGTTCGAAGGGCCAAAACCGTTTATTCTCTTTTATATTCAACCACTTAGCTATTCCAGATGCCCAGAAATGTTTTTTCATCAGATGGCACCGGAACCGACTCCCATACGGGTCCTCTGACTCTGGCAGTTTTGGGATATGGCCAAGAGAGTCGCCATTCAGCGCCGCAATGCGGACATTTTGCACGTCCGGCACCCAACTTCGGTCTGAATCGG
>JASFGM010000364.1:0-4404 GCA_050123755.1 Desulfobacterales bacterium | reverse complement strand
AATGCCTGCAATCGTGGCAAAAACAGGTGTCAGAAAGGTAAAAGAAGAAAGTCGACTGACCGGATAGGCATGAACCAGAAAAAACCACATAAGAAAGCTGAAAAAGGCCGTGATGATACTCTGGTAAGCAACCGATAAAAGGATGAGCCCGTTGACATTTTGGATCGGCGTTTCTTGAAAAATAAAGCTCAACAGAAACAGTATCGGAATGGAGAATAACAACTGGTAAAAAAGGGTATGATAAGGGGAAACAACGGCCACCATCCGGCGTTTGATGTAAATTGTGGTCATTGCCCAAATTGCGGCGGCGCAAATGGCCATAAGATCCCCGCCAAATTCTTGGATGGATGGCAGCCCCAGGTGCTTGCTCAATAGAATTAAAATTCCGGTAAACGACAGAACCAACCCACCCGATTTACGCGGCGTCAGACGATCTGCGGCCAAGAAAAAATGGGCTCCCAGGGCATGAAAAAAAGGCGAGGTGTAAAGCAGGATCCAGGCCGAGGAAGTGGTGGTATATATCACCGCTGTATAAATTAGCCCGAATTCGGCTCCGAACAAAAGCCCGATCAGCATGCCATCTAAGAGCCTGCCCGGAAACAGTTCCAACCGCTTCCAGGCCATCCAGATCACCAGGCATCCGGTGGCAATAACCGATCGCAGACCTGCACAGAAAATGGGTGCGATGCCCTCAATGCTGAATTTTATGGCGGTGGCATTCAGTCCCCAGATCAAGCATAAAAGGACCAGTAGAAAAATTGCTTTAACGTCGAGCCTATCACCCGTTTGCGATTCAGCCATTATGTTTCTCCAAAGGGACGGGGTGCGCCAAATGATCGCTTTACATACAATAAATATTGCTATTTGTCAGCGGGTAAGAGAAGATAAAAAGGTCGGCGCCGGATACAGGATACCGGATAAAGTACATCCGCAGAAATCTGACGGTCACAAACACATTCGCTTAACCAGGGGAGGGTCCGATGAGAATATTTGCCGCTTTTATTTTAATTTTTCTGCCGATAGTCGCATCGGCCGGAACCCTTGATGAGACCCGGCAACTTGAATTATCCGCTGCGAGCATCCAAACGCTGAAAATCCAGTGCGGATCCGGCTTTCTTACAATGATCGGGGTTAAGGGGAGCGATCGCATCAGAGCAACAGCGCAAATCGAAGTCAAGGGCATCCAGGAAAATGAGTTTCAAAAATATTTGGAAAAACAGTTGCTGTTAACTTTGGAAAAGCAAGGCAAAGATGCCGTTTTACGCGCGGATCTTAAAAAATCATTTCTTAGAAAAATAGAGGCAAAAATCAATTTAACGGTTAAAGTTCCCAGAATGCTCGCGGTGACCATTGTCGATGGATCGGGCGCCATTATGGTCACCAGCCTTGCCGGTGGTCTGCAACTAGATGATGACTCCGGGAGCATCGACATTATCAATATGGAGGGCAAGCTAAAAATTGCAGACGGCTCCGGACGTATCGATATAGAGGATGTCCGCGGCGACGTTGAAGTACAGGATGGTTCAGGTCATATTAAAATCAATCTTATCAAAGGAAATGTAAGCATCACCGACGGCTCCGGCAGCATAACGGTTCAGGATATCGACGGCAATGTCACGCTAACGGACGGCTCCGGCAGTATTGAGATTCATGAGGTAACTCAAAACGTGTATATCAATGAAGCCGGAAGCGGCACACTTGAAATTGAGGGTGTCAGGGGAAAGGTTACCACGAGGGATTAAAAAGAAGTGACTAAAGTGAACTAAAGTCAGATCAGTTTTCAGAATTGACGTCTTCTCTGATCACCTTGTTAAGATAGTCCAGAAACTCCGGATCTTCGCACATTCCTTTGTCTTTGCTGTCGCTGACCTTGGCAACCGGATTCCGGTTGCATTCAACCATTTTGATCACCACCTGGGGCGCGATAAATCCACAATCATTGGTCAGATCCGTACCGATACCAAAAGATGTCTGGATCTGATTATTAAACCGCTTAAAAATATCCACCGCCGACGCGAAAGTCAGACCGTCACTGTAAATGGCACTTTTGGACTTCGGATCAATGCGCATTTCCTTATAGTGGGCAATAAGTTTCTCGGTCCAGGCGATCGGATCCCCGGAGTCCTGGCGGCAGCCGTTAAAAAGCAATGAGAAAAACCGGTCGAAATCTTTCAGGAATTTATCAAAACCCATTGTGTCGGAGAGCGCAATGCCCAACTCTCCCCGGTACTCATCCGCCCAGCACTGCAGTGCCACCTTCTGGCTATCGACCAACCGGGGGCCCAACTGCTGATGCGCCTGGAAAAATTCATGGGCCATGGTTCCGATCGGCTTGATTCCAAGCTTCATGGCGAAGTGGACATTGCTGGTTCCCACCAGCATGTCACCGCAATGGGCCATAAGGTACTGCAACATTTCTTCCTGCCAGGTATAGGAAGCCCTGCGACGGGTTCCAAATTCCGCGAACTTGAAACCTTTCCCAGGCCCGATGGCCTTATTTAAAAAAGCGACTTTGTCTTTCAGGCGTTTGCGGCCCGCCTTGATCCAGGTGCTGTCATTTACCCCGTGCATCCTGGAATAAAGCTCACTGACAACAGCCAGGACCGGAATTTCAAATAAAATGGTCGTCAACCAGGGCCCTTCGATATTGATTTTTAACTGATCCCCCTCGATGGATACCTTAATATAGTTTCGGTTGAGTTGAAACAGTCTGAGGTATTCAATAAAGTCTAGCTTAAAAAAATGGATGGAAACCAGATACTCCAGCTCCGCCTCTTGAAAGCGCAGTTCACAAAGTTTGTCGATCTCCTCATCGAGTTTGCGTTTAAAATTTTCCAGCGACCCTTTTAAATGCATTTCATCCCAATTCCGCCACTTAAAGGCATAGCGCACCCAGGCCCTGGCATACTGGTGAAGCACGACCTGCATCATGGTTAATTTGTAAAAATCGGTATCCAGCAAACTAGGCACCATGCTCTTGTCCTTTCGTGGGAGCAAATGAGATGGTTTGGAAGACTTAATGCAGAAATACGCTTAATTTTTATTATAAGATCTAATCGATTAAATCAAACGAATAAATACAATAGCAAACTCAGAAGAAATTATAACACTTGATTAACCGCGTTCATTTGCGCATTATAATATAATGCCCTATTTCCAAATTATCAGTTCGTCTTCGAAGACAGAGAAAAAAAGTACCCAATGTGCTTTAAAGTTAGAAGTGCCTAAAAGTGGCTAAAATGATCTAAAATGCCTAAAGTTGAGGGGTTCTATCATATATCCCATTCCAAATTTATGCGGAGGTCGACATGGCGATTAAGGTATTTATCAAAAGACATGTTCGAAAAGGTAAAGCCGAAGATACATTAGCCCTGCTGAACGAGGTTCGCAGTCAGGCACTCAAACAGCCGGGATACATTTCCGGTGAAACCCTGGTGAACCACTATGATCCCTGCAACATTACGGTCGTCTCAACCTGGCAAACGATTGAAGATTGGATCCGGTGGCAGGAAAGTGATGCCAGAGCCACAAAAGAAGACCAACTTGAAAGCCTGCAGGAGGGGCCGGCAGATTTTGAAATATACGATCAAGGTCCGGCATCCCAGGAATAGATCGACCGCCGATAACATCAAGCACTCTGATCATCGGCTGTGCCCACCGCCAGACTTGTGATGGCAATTTTGTGCTTATCAAAACACACGGCGACATCTTTTCCAGGATTCCGTGGACGCTCGTGGATGGTGCCGGTGTAAATTAATTCGCTGCCGTTTTTACGGTAGGTATATTTATGCGGATTGGTATCCAACCCGCAGAATTGGTAGGTCAGTGGCGGTTCCATCTCGATCGGATGTGGCAAGTTGACATTCCAGAAATGTCCGCGTCCCGGTTCTCGGCCCAAAAGCATTTTTAATACCGCCCCGGCATGATGCCCGCTAATCGCCCAATCCACCTCTTGGTCTTTGGAAATATACTGAGAAATTGCAATCGCCGGATATCCTAAAATTGCCGCCTCCCGCGCGGCTGCGACCGTGCCCGAATTGTAAACATCAGAACCCAGGTTGGCCCCCGCGTTGATTCCGGAAATTAGCCAGTCCGCATCCGCAGCAATTTCTTTCAGCGCGATACGCGAACAATCGGCCGGGGTACCCCCGACACTGTATTGATTTTGCCCGACCTGATTTACCCGGATGGGAGCCCGTGTGGTCACGCGGTGGGCAATGCCGGATTGTGCTTTTTGCGGTGCAACGATGATGATGTCACCCAATTGCAACACGCAGCCAAACAATGCATCAAGGCCGGGTGCCTCGATGCCATCGTCATTTGTCAGAACAATTTTCAAAGCAGTTTTTCACGCCTCCTTTTACGCTCATTTGCAATCTTGAGACAATGCCCTAATTTTAGCCT
>JASFGM010000363.1:0-4408 GCA_050123755.1 Desulfobacterales bacterium | reverse complement strand
CTTTTTGGGCGCCTTGACGCTGCCAGTCGATTTGGTTTTTTATTTCGCTGAGTATAAAACTACATTTAAGGCTTAATGCGATTTCCGCTTCGCTGGGCTTATCTCCGCTCGATGTCTTCACGAAGTCCTGGGTGATCCTGATGGCGGCTTGAATGTCTTCGTGGAATAAGCCCGCTCTGACTAAATTGTTTTTAGGCGAACTCATCATCAGATTTAAGGCCCAAAATGGCTCTTTTGAAGATGTTTCCGGCAGGTTTTGGGCGATCGGCTTTTTGCGTTGGAATTTGATCTGATTCCCGATTTCATTTAATATAAAGTAGCTTTTTAAAGCGTTGGCGATCTCTTCCTGACGGGGTTCAATTCCGGTGGTATCCCTGACATATTTCATCAGCGTCAAGATTGCATCCGTCATGTGCTTGCTGACTCGGAAAAGTTTTGCCAAAATTTACCCCTCACATACATATGGATTGCGATGTTAAAAATTTTAAATGGTTGTCAAGCATATCATCCGGAAATCCCGAGGCTGCATGCGCACACATGCCCACGATATAACGGTTTGGCTCATTGCGCCTTGATGGGTCCGATGATTTGAATCACAACCGGAAAATCCTCCAACATTGCAGGTATTTTTGCTTCGGTCTCAGGACGCGGTCCCTCCAAACCCACAATGATGGCTTGATTACCGTTTGGGTCAAGACCCATCCCGACAGAAACAACACCCGGCATATTTAGCAAGCGGGCTTCGTGTTGTTTTTTAACTTCCTGAATCGATGATGGCATGTCCCGATCGTCTCCAAGCGCCAGCAGGGGTATTATCAGTACGACAATCCATACGATCGTTCTCATAGTGAAATCCCCAGAGCGCTAAATACATTTTCGATGCGATTAATAATCGTCGTCGTATCACTGCCGGCAAACAAAAGCCCGGTCAAGCGGTTGTCATCGTCCAGCACGGCCGAGCCGCTGTCGCCGCCCTGGCTCATGGCACCGGCCATCAATTGATCGGTAAAGAGGGCAATCTGCCCCGCTCCGTATTGTACATTGGCAGTGACATCGACCTGCTGAATCTCTCCGGTCGTAAAACCGGTGGTTCGCCCGCTTTTCTTGACGGCCATGCCCAGTTCACCCTGAACCGTACCCTGAATCGGCCCGATATTAAGGATTTCCTCCTTGATGTCTGCCGGGTTAAGTGGTCTTGCAATGGCGGCATCTACAAGGTTGTCCACAGCTTGTACGCTGGTTGCCCTGTAACGGGTGCTGCTATTGATGGCCCGGCAACCGAGATTGAAAACAGAGATTACCGCATTGGCAAACTGACACTGACTGGGTTCGCCTTCGAATGCGATGGGGACAAATTGCTCCAGATTCGCGATGTGATCCTGAGGAAAATTGCCGCCATCAAAGGGACCCGGCTGTAAAATCGGATCTCCCATTTCGGCATCGTTGCTGTTTGCCAGAACGTGGTTGTTGGATAGAATGACTTTTTGGCCGTTTTTTGTTACCCAGCACCCCAGCGTTCCAGCGGTAATGGCTACATGACCGATGCTGACGCCCCCTGGTGCCGGACGCAAACGATCAGTGGGAGCCTGCAGAGCCCGGATAACGCCGGTCTGTAACACGTCGGTGGGCATGCCCGCAACGGTTGCCGGCACCAAATCCTGGCCTGATAGCTGCCCTGCATCTACTTTCTTTTTCACAGAGCACACAATACAAAGGGTAGATGTTCTTTGCCCCCCGGTTTCTTTATAACCCACTCCGGTGGCAACGACATTTGCCCGCTTGAGAAGATTCTCGCGATTACTTTTAAGGACACCTCTAATGGTGCTTAATTCCCCTGCCATGATGACCTCCTTTCATCTCAGAAAATGGTCATTAAACCAGTTTGTCCTAGTGGCTAAATCCCATCGGTGAGCATGTGACTGCGAATATCATCTCAAAACGGTTACGGTGTTTTGCGAAACTCTGGTTCGGATTATTTCAGAAGGAGTGATTTTGGGGGTCGGATATTATCCGAATCAGCTTTCTTTTGTGCTCATTTTATCCGGAAGAATCAGGTTTAAAATTACCCCTACGGTTGTTGCCAGGCCCACACCTTTGAGTGTGAAGGCGCCGGCCGAAAAGGTAATGCCTCCGATTCCAAACACCAGAATTAGCGCTACAATCAAAAGATTTCTAAGATCCGTCAACTCCGTCGCGGCCTTTTTTAAACAGTTGATTCCGACCGCTACAAGCGCGCCAAAAAAAATAATCAGGATACCGCCGCTAACCGGGCTCGGGATGGTTTGAAACAAAGCGCCGAGTTTACCGAAAAAAGCCAGCAGTATCGCCAAGAGTGCGGCCCAAACCATTAAGGCCGGCTCAAACCGTTTTAAGGCGGCCACCGTTCCCGTGATTTCGGCATAAATGCGAACCGGAGGTCCACCGACGCAGGCCGCAAATGTGGTTGCAATACCGTTGCCCAGCAATGTGCGATGGACACCTGGATCTATCAGATAATTATTTTCGGTAACTTCGCCGATAGCGAGGATATCTCCAAAATGTATTATTATGGGCACAATGGCAGCCGGTACCAGAAACACGATGGCATCAAATTTAAATTCCGGAAGCACAAATCTGGGAAAAGCAAACCAGGGTGCGTCGGCAACTATCGAAAAATCAATGATTCCCGAAGCGACAGAAACTAAATAACCGCTGCCCAGGCCGCAAAGAATCGGAATCAGCTTCAGTGCTCCGCGAGCAAAGAGGAATGCGGAAACGGTGGCTGCCAGAGAGGTCATCGCAATCAGCAAAGCACTTTTTTCAGGAATGAGATGTTCAGGATTTGCCTTGCCCAAGGCCATCGAAACGGCAACCGGCGCCAACATCAGACCAATGACCATGATAACCGGTCCCACGACGACGGGCGGAAAAAGGGTCTCAATGATTTTGCGGCCGCGCCATTGGATAATGCCGCTGATAGCCATATAAACCAGGCCCGCGACAGCCAGTCCTCCGAGAGCGGCTGGAATGCCCCATGTTTTTGTGGCAACCATGATCGGTGCCGTATACGCAAACGATGAAGCCAGAAAAACAGGGATTGCTCTTTTAGTGGTGAAATGAAAGATCAGGGTCCCGGCGCCGGCCGTAAACAAAGCAACGTTTGGGTCCAGGCCTGTCAGAAGGGGTACTGTAATTAGAGCGCCGAATGCGACCAATAGAATTTGGACACTGAACAGACTGTCTTGGTAAGTCAATTTGTACTTTGTGATCCAGTTCTTAACGACCATATACCCACCGACCCCCTGATAGCGATGAGGTGAGGTTAGAAGTGGTTTCAAAACCCCATCTAAGGCCCAATGGCTGCGTTGCAGGCCTCCGATAAATGCTCACATACCCATGTATGCTGCGCTTTCTCGATCGGCCTGCGCCTTGCCCTTGAACCTGATCTGAGGTTTTGAAACCACTTCTATACAATGGGCGACATTGGGGCAATTTTACTTTGTTCCAAATATCTTATCGCCCGCATCCCCCAGTCCAGGTAATATGTATCCGACTTCATTTAATTTTTCATCAATTGCGGCCACCCATATTTCCACATCGGGATGGGTTTCTTGCAGCCGAGCAATCCCTTCTGGTGCCGCAACCATAAAAATTCCTTTGATATCTTTACAACCGGACTCTTTTAAGAGGTCGATTGTGGCGATCACCGTGCCGCCGGTGGCCAGCATGGGGTCAAGAATCAGCGCGATTCTTTCCTCCATCTGACTGGTCATTTTAACGTAATACCTCACCGGCTCAAGCGTCTCTTCATTGCGATACAAACCAACGACGCTCACTTTGGCAGTCGGTATGAGATTGAGAACGCCATCCATCATGCCAAGTCCCGCCCGCAGAATCGGGACCACCGTGATTTTTTTACCCTTGATTTTTTCAACTTCAATCGGCCCGGCCCAGCCTTGGATGGTTTCGCTTTCCGTTTCCAGATGCTGGGTGGCCTCGTATGTCAGAAGATTGGCCAATTCACAAGCAAGGTCTCGAAAATCCTTCGTGGTGATATTATCTTCCCGCAAAAACGCTAACTTATGTTTGATCAAGGGGTGATCGACGACGTGAACCGGCACGGCAGCCTCCTTTTGTCAAAGGTTAAACGCGTATGTGACGACAGGCAGGACAAAATCGAAAAAGGGTACAACTGTATTACGAGTATTTAATTGCAGCCTCGTATATTCAATTAATACCCTCGTGTCAAGAAGCAAGCATCGTTATTTGAGGGGTCGGGTGGTTTTCCCTAAAACCTATTTTGCGGCAAGCACCTGCATCTTCAAATAAAGTCAGAGGGCCCGCCTGGGGTTCCGCCCCCGCAAGCCGCAACAATATACACTGAGTTCCAAACAACGGCAGCAGGCCCGCTAAATTCACCCCGGGGCAG
>JASFGM010000362.1:0-4412 GCA_050123755.1 Desulfobacterales bacterium | reverse complement strand
TGGTATCCCCGGGTGTGATTCCCGAAGATTTATTACAGCGACTCAGCAAATCCGGTGTCACCTGGTATGCCTGTTATCAGGAAACCCACAACCGTAATCTGTTTGACCAGCTCAGACCCGGACAGAGCTATGATAATCGCCTGGAAACCAAATTTAAAGCACACCAACTGAGCCTGCTGATCGAGGAAGGTTTACTCTGCGGGGTCGGTGAAACCTCGCGAGATATTGCACAGTCGATCGAAGCCATGCAAGCTTTGGATGCCGATCAGATCCGCGTCATGAATTTTGTACCTCAGCCGGGAACCCCCATGGCGGGCAGGATACCGGCGGAACCGCTAAGGGAAATGCTGATCAGTACAGTGATGCGGCTGGTTTTCCCGGGCAGATTGATACCGGCTTCGCTGGATGTCGATGGGATTGACGGGTTGAAACAGCGGCTGGAGGCCGGTGCCAACGTGGTCACCTCCATCGTACCACCGGGTGAAGGCCTTGCCGGGGTGGCCCAGCACTCTCTGGATATCGAAGAAGGCAAACGAACCCATGCATCGGTATTGCGGGTTCTCGAAGCGAGTGGACTGAGAGCGGCAACGAATGACGAGTATCTTGGCTGGATAAAATCCCGGCGGCAGGCAATCGGCAGGCACGACTCCAGGAGGGAAATCGCGTGCTAGTAGCCGTTGTCGGCGGAAATCTTCAAGGCGTAGAGGCTGCATATTTAGCCAAAAAAGCCGGATGGGAAGTAACGGTGATCGACCGCAAAGCGGTTGTACCGGCAGCGGGTCTGGGGGATCGCTTTAGCCTGGTAAATATAACAACTGAAAAGGATTTAGAGCGCGTACTCAAAGGTATTGATCTTGTCATTCCGGCTTTGGAAAACGCTGAAGCGCTGGCCTGCATGGAACGCTGGTCACGGAATTCGGAAATGCCGTTTGCATTTGATCCGCTAGCCTATTCCATATCTTCATCCAAGTTAAAATCAGATCAACTCTTTGCTCGAATAGGGGTGCCAACCCCCCTGCCCTGGCCCGAATGCGGTTTTCCGGTATTGGCCAAACCCAGCAGAGGAAGTGGTAGTCAGAAGGTAAGCGTCTTGCACAATTCAGAAGATTTACACGCACATCAAAACGAATCTGCTGAAGAGTGGGTGCTGCAGGAATTTGTGCCCGGCCCCTCCTATTCCATCGAGGTGGTCGGCCGGCCCGGATATTATTTACCCCTTCAGGTGACCGACCTTCAAATGGATGCAAATTATGATTGTAAACGGGTTCTCGCACCAACCGATCTGACAACAGGCCGAATTTCAGAATTTGAAAAAATCTCCAGACTGATCGCCGAACAAATGGCTTTGAAAGGCTTGATGGATGTTGAGGTCATCTTACATGATAGCACCCTGAAAGTGTTGGAGGTAGATGCCAGATTGCCCAGCCAGACACCAACCGCTGTATTCTGGTCCACGGGTATCAACATATTAGAGCTGCTAGCAGATCTGTTTTTAAGCAACGGGATCCCCAGCAAAGGGGATATGGATGTTCAAATGGGAGTTGTTTATGAGCATATTAAGGTAACGCCCAATCGCTTGGAGGTTTGCGGCGAGCACCTTATATCCGGAGCAGATGCGCTTCAAATTCGGGAAAACTTTTTCGGAGCGGACGAGGCCATCACCAACTATACGCCCCGCCGTGAGGAGTGGGTGGCCACCTTGATCATTTCCGAAAAAAGCCGTGAAATGGCCCGGGAAAAGCATAATCGGGTGATTTCAGACATCCGACAACATTTTAACTTAGAGCTATACCAGGATTAATACTGATTGTAAAAAAAACGTTCTGGTATTCAAACGTTTTTTTCTACAACCCTACATTCGCTTATGCCGCAATTCCGAATTCCGGAATATTATTATGGAAAACGGTATAAACCCCAAACAAGATCTCAAGGAGACAAGACGATGACCCGGTTGGCGACCGCCGATGTCAAATCAATTCCGGCTGAACTTGCCAATTACGACTCGGAGTTGACTGCCAAAACCGGCTGTTCACTAAGAAAAGTGGCCTGCCAGGCAGCCGACATTCAGGAAGATCTGATCCAACAATTCTTGGAAAGCGTCAGGATTGGCGTGATACCGATCACAACCGGTAAAGGTGCTATCACCGGTTTTTGCGAGGCTGTCGCCGGCATTAATTCTCATATGGGATGCAAATCATTTATAACGCAAGCGGCCGATGTGGCTGGATTGATCGAGGCTTTTGGAAAAAAGGCCGATATTATCATGCTCGCAGATGATCATCGGTTTATCGCCCTGCATGCCGCCAGCCGCCAGGTAGTCGAAAATGCAGTCGCCACCGGCAAAGGATTCGTCACCGGCCTGGGCTTGATGGCCGGTGATTTAAATAAGAAAAATGTCCTGGTCATCGGCTGTGGCCCGGTCGGGCGGAGTGCATCGGCGAAACTGGCAGCGATGGGGGCACGCGTTTCAGTTTATGATATCAATTCGGCACGCTGCATAGATTTATCTGAAGCGACAAAACAATCATCTAATGTAACCATACAGGTAATAAAAGATTTAGATCGGGCATTGAAAAGCCACCATTTGATCATCGATGCTTCGCCGGCGGCGGATATTATCCAAGCCCGACATATTACACCGGATACGTATATCTGTGCACCCGGGGTGCCCGTTGGTCTGGATCATGAGGCCCGGTTAAAAATCGGCAACCGCTTGCTACACGATCCATTACAGATCGGCGTAGCAACGATGGCGATAAGTGCTTTCAAATTCCACATACAAAGAACCTAGTTCGCTTCGCTCATCCGCCCGGGTCGGAAAATAATGGAAAAATGGTGACACAAAAAAAGCCAAAAAAACCTGCCAAAAGATTTTATCGCAAGCGGGTCGAACTGTTTCGATTAATTGACAAAATAAAGCTGTGGCCCTCAAGGAAGGGCATATTGCATGGCATCAAGACCATAGAGAAAATGGGGGATCAGGCTCAAATTACAACTCACTGCAATAAAACCTTTATCATCAACGATTCCAGAAACAGCCGCGCCGCCCGCTGGCTCAGAAACAAATGGTTCAAAGGTGTTTGTGGGGTTTGCAAAATTCCTGAATGGAAGTTGGAGAAGTATTCATCCACCCAATTTAAACGCCACTTTGGATCCATGCTAGTTAAAGATAGAGAAAACAGGAACAAAGCTTAATCACAACGAAGCTATTGGGCGGAGATGCATCTTTGAGATTGTTTTTCGTTTTTATTTGACTATTCTCGCCCGGAACTGGTATTAGAAACATGCGTGGTCCGTTCTCATCATATGGAATCCGGTGCGCTTAATTCGTGCCGCGTTGAAAATGCCCTGGAGATATCTAGCCTGGACCTCATACAGCAAGCAGATCGCTAAAGCCACGCCTTAAATATCTGTGAGAAAGCAATAAACAACTCCTTTTCTATTATCCGGGTTTGAGAAAGGAGGAGGAATTATGCCAGACCTGAAGCAACTTGAGCATCTACTCACCCGGGGCAAAATCACTCGCCGTGAGTTTATGACTCGCGTGTCTGCGTTAGGCCTGATGGCTGCGGTATCTCCGGCATTGTTGGCAACATCCGCAAAAGCCACCGCACCGCAAAAGGGCGGCCGGCTAAGACTCGGCATGGCAGGAGGTTCGACCACGGATTCACTGGATCCCGCGACGATGACGGACGCCATGGCGTATAATATCAACTGGCAGATAAGGAACTGCCTCGTGGAGGTTGACTACAAGGGCAACCCCATACCCGAATTGGCCGAAAGCTGGGAGTCCTCAGCGGATGCCGCCAAATGGACCTTCAAACTGCGCAAGGGTGTGGAATTTCACAACGGCAAAACCATGAACGCCGAGGATGTAACCTTCTCCATCAACTGGCATCGCGGCCAAGACTCCAAGTCGGCGGCCAAAGGTATTGTTGATCCTATCGCAGATATCAGGACCGATGGCGATTACACCCTGGTATTTACTCTGAAAGAGGGAAACGCCGACTTCCCTTACATCTTGAGTGACCCGCACCTAACCATTGTCCCGGCCGCCACCCGCGGTGCCGATTGGGATAAAGGCCTTGGAACCGGCGGCTATACACTATTGGAATGGGAGCCGGGATTTAGGGCACTCACCAAGCGAAATCCGAATTACTGGAAGGAGGGGCGCGCTCACTTTGATGAGATCGAAACCATTGGAATTGCGGACGTCACTGCCCGAGCCACAGCTTTGAATACCGGGCAGATCGACGCCATGAATCGATTTGAGCTGAAACTTATTCATGTGCTCAAACGCATAACCGGCATTCAGATAATAAACGTCACCGGGACTAGACATTTCTCGATCCCCATGCTTACCGACAGGGAACCATTTAATAACAATGATGCCCGTCTGGCAATGAAATACG
>JASFGM010000361.1:0-4416 GCA_050123755.1 Desulfobacterales bacterium | reverse complement strand
ACATACAACGATGGCGGGCACCTGGTGAAAGCGACTGACGCCCAGGGCCGGACACTGAAATACCGCTACGATCCTTCAGGCCAGCTCATAGAGGAAGCCGCCGGCGACAGTCGGACCAATACCTATGGATATTCGCCCGGCGGCAATCGCGCCTTTCAACGCACAGCCTCAGGATCAACAGAATACTACTACGACAAGGCCGACCGTTTAATCAAAGCCGGCGAGGAGGCTTTTAAATATGACGCCAACGGAAACCTCGTCGAGCGGCACGGCCCATCAGGAATCACCCGTTACATCTACGACACTGAAGATCAGTTGATAAAAGTGAGTTTGCCGGACGGTGAGGAGGTGAGCTACGGATATGCACCGACTGGAGAACGCATCTGGCAACGCGACGCTAAGGGAATGACCTATTTTGTCACTGACGGTTTTAACGTTTTGGCAGAACTTGACGGGGACTTAAAGCTGAAGGCCGCTTACCTGCATGGGCCTGGCATTGACAATCCCCTGATGATGAGCCAAGGCGGCCAGACTTTCTACTTTCACACCGACCGGATGGGCAGCATCAGCCGGGTGACTTACCAAGAGGGCAGAATCGCAGCATCATATGAGTATGATGCTTTCGGTCGAATGGCCTCACAAACAGGTTCGCTGGCCAACCTTTTCACCTATACCGCGCGTGAATTCGACAAGGTCACAGGTCTTTACTACTACCGAGCCCGGTATTACGATCCTGAGCTGGGTCGTTTTCTTACTACCGACCCAGTTCCTGGGGATGTAGACAGGCCTTTAGAGCAAAACCCGTACCTGTATGTCATGAATGGCCCTACTCGGTTCACGGATCCGCTTGGGCTTCAAAGTAGCGGTAGTGCAAACGATAATTTTGCCTATTGGCTTGAACGTTGGGTATATGAAAAAGTGCCGAAAAGTGATGTTCTTAAATATCTACGCGATATTGTTGCACCTAAAGCTCCAAAATTTGCAAGAAAATGGACGAATATTATCAATTCTAGCGATTCTGGTGCTCTGGAAAAAAATTTGTCTGGTACAAATATAAGTCTTTCAGATTCAGTGAAAAATTGGATTAGTAATCAACCGAGCGGCGGCGCTCCTATACCCAAATTTCAAGGTCCGAATGGCACTGTGCTCTTGCCAGGTCATACAGCTCCAGGACCGGGTTCGACTGTAATAATACCGCCTACTACCGTGTCACCATCACCCAATGGTTCTTCCGGTATTGCGCAATCGTCGGGTTCGAAGCTCAGCACGAAGGCGATACGCAAACAGCTACAAAACGCGGTCGAGCGAGGAAAGCCTTGGCAATACCCCATTCCAGGTCCTAAGGGACAGGGTTTTGTTCCACAACAAAATAGCTTTTCACAGGCAATAAAAAAATGGATCAGATCACAATCCAGAGGGACATCCACGGCAGCGCCCAAGACAGCATCCAGAGTTAATCCCGGCAGCTTTGGGAGGGTCGCTGGCAACATATTTATAGGTGGTCTGATTTTAAAGTCTACCATCGTTACTTTAACATCCGATACTCCGGTCCTAACAGGGATGGTGGAAGCTAGCGTATGGGCGGCAGCAATCAAGGGGAGTACAATCGGTGCAACTTTCGGAGGACCACTCGGCGGCTTTGCAGGTGGCTTTATTGGAGCAATGGCCGCTAACTATATTGGCCAATCCGCCATACAAGCTATCCCAGCCATAGAAGCCATCCTGATGGGCACGGCACCCCCACCACCCTATCTCACGCTGGAGGGACCCGCCGGTCCATATGCCAGCCAGCCGGCCACCGGAACAACAGGCGGGACAACCCAGGCGCTCTTAGAACCACCCGGAACTGCCCAGAAGCCGATCAGCGTCGGCCCCCCTCCATCTGTAGAGTCCGGTGAAGAACAGGAGGAGGAGGAGGAGGAAGGCGACCCCACTGAGGACGACGAATGGGCTAGAGGAAGTGGTCAGCGAACGAGCGGAAGTAGGACCATTGGATCCACGTCCGGGGGGCAAAGGATCGGTAGATATTCACCCGAAACACTGGAACAAGCGCAGCAAGTGCCCCGGAAAACACCGGGCGGAAAATCCGGATCCAGCTCGCAAGGAAGAACGCCAGCGGTTGTCACTTCTTCGGAACCCTCTTCATCGACAACTGAACCTGCATCCGATCCATCGACAGCTGAGCCTGGATCACCGGACCCATCCTCTGAAAAAGAGCCGGGCGAAACCGAAGAAAGTGCGAGCCCGCCACCGTCGCTCACGAATACAGACTGGGTAATTGCTTATGGAGATATCTTTTTTTTCATTATGAAAGAATCATCTTCCGGCGAGCTTATAGGATGTATTCGGCAGCGAGGAGGGGCGATGGGCATTTGCGACGAGAAGATCGGAACCCGCTCAGGAAAACAAGTTACCATGGAAAAAGCCAGTTATTTGGGAGGGGCGATCTGGAAACTCCAGCTGAGTTCAGATGGCAAAGAAATGAATGGAACCCAAACAACCAAAGAGTACGGAACCCGCAATGTGAGGGTTCTTAAAGATTAGATGATTACAGCTGAGAAAGATAAAAGTAAAATAGATTCTCTGCTTTTTAGGAACAATGCTACTTTGTTTTTATAAGGGAAAAAGGAGGACGCCCTTTCGTTTTTCAGTTTAAATAGCAGGCTCAGGGCTTTAGGCATCCCAGTTAAATCCACTGCGCTTGTCTTCTGCGAAGCCCCGGTTAAACAGGCTTCGCCCCGATGAGATAGGCTCCCCATTTCATTGGGCAGGCGTTTAACTGGATAAAAATTTAACAGGGCGAAACAGGCGTATGTTCGGATGCATTTGCAGGCCCAAATCGAAAAGGCTTTGGGTTCTCGCAAGTTTGTAAGCCGGCAGCTTATCTCTGACGTTAATCAGCGCAGGGCCATCTCTTCCCCAAGAAACGAATTAACTATCATGGAGCATCAGCAGATCACAGCAAATGGGATTAACCTGCACGTCGTTCAAGACGGCCCAAGCACCGGTCGACTGGTTATTTTATTGCATGGCTTTCCTGAATTCTGGTACGGTTGGCGACGACAGATCCCATATTTGGCTGCCGCTGGTTATCGCGTGTGGGCGCCTGACCAACGCGGCTACAACCTGAGCGACAAGCCAGATGGAATTGCAGCGTATACTCTCGATGAATTAGGAGCCGATGTAATCCGTCTTATTGATTCCGCTGGTCAGCAAACGGCTTTTGTTATCGGGCATGATTGGGGGGCAGCCGTTGCCTGGTGGGTGGCTGCAAAGTATCCGACGCGGTTAGCACGGATGGTAATCATAAACGTCCCGCATGGTGCAGTGCTCACAAAACATCTGCGACGTAATTTCGCTCAGATGCGCAAAAGCTGGTATATGTTCTTCTTCCAGCTCCCGTACTTGCCGGAAACCCTCCTCCGAATGCAGAACTGGAATATACTTGCCAAAGCCCTGAAGAACAGCAGCCGTCCTGGTACGTTTACGGATTATGACTTAGAAATGTACCGACAGGCCTGGTCTCAACCGAAAGCCTTAACCTCCATGCTCAACTGGTATCGATCCGTCATGCAGAAGCCACCAAGGCCACCGGATACCCTACGCATTACCGTGCCGACACTGCTGATCTGGGGAGCCCAAGACAAATTTTTGGGGCGTGAAATGGTCCAGCCGAGCATTGACCTCTGTGATGACGGACGTCCTGTTTTTTTCGAAGAAGCAACCCATTGGGTGCAACATGAAGAAGCTGCGCGAGTCAACGAGCTGATCGATACATTCCTACGCGGCAAATGAAAAAAGGGGTCAGGTCTACACTCTTGACATTTAGTGAACACCGTGGTGAAAATAGAGAAAAAGGGCTTGAAAAGGGGTCAGGTCTACACTCTTGACATTTAGCGAACACCCTGGTGAACATAGGGGAAAAAGAGGGACATCCTTTAGTTTTTCAGTTTAAATAGCAGACTCAGGGCTTTAGGCACCAGGCGTTAGGCAGATTCAATTTGGTTCCCCTGCCAGATTCAGGCTGGAAAACGATCCCGCTTCGCTAAAGCTGCGCAGGACAGGCATGTCTTCGCTCTGGGATTTTTGTTGACAACCACCCGGATTTATATATAGAAAAATAGTTACATAGATCTGTTCTTTATTGAACTCCTGTTGGTTGGAAGTGCAGCCTTGCAGCGGGTCTCATTCTTCTTATTGCACTTGTACCAGGCTTTCCTCTGAGCTCAGCTACACATTATAGCAAAATTCAATTACCGAAACTTCTCCCTGAAAAAATAGTCAGATTCTGCCGTTAATCATTGAAGTGAAACGCCAAGAAAATGATTATCCCTAAATGCCGATTTAAAACTTTTTAAATAATTTCAGGCCTTAGTTATAACGCAGATAGATAGGCTGTTAATATTAATATGAAAT
>JASFGM010000360.1:0-4429 GCA_050123755.1 Desulfobacterales bacterium | reverse complement strand
GGGTTAAAGACCGAAAAGGTATCCACCTTGGCCAGAAGCACCTGGCCTACACTCTGGTAATCAATACAATAGAAAATGTTCTGCGGCAAAGAACCGATTAAAAGAGACAAGTCCGCTTGCGCCATAGAGGTCAGTATGCGCTGCTTCTTAAATTTTTTAAAATTTTCCATATTACACCGTTCAGACAAAGTTAGACATTACTTTTTCAGAAAAAAACTGCATGGAGTCCAGCATTTCTTCAATCGTGTTGACGGCAAAAAGCAGAGCGGAGAATGTTGTAACCCCTGAGTCAATGTATTTTTGGATTTGTTCGGCCAGCTCATCAGGGCCGCCAATAAGGTTTCTTTGACTGACAAGGCGGGTATCCTGGTCCTTGAGGGTTGATTTTTTTAAAGATTCCATGTGTTTGAAAAGTTGAGATTTTTTAAATTTTCCAACAGCCTCGTCATGGGTTTTGCCGATAGAAATGCTCAACTGAGGGGCGATGTCGAGTTGGGTATAATCCCGGTCAAATTTCTCACAATGTCCTTTGATTTCATCAACACCGGCCGCGATCTCATCCGGCGTCAAAACGGCCGGAAGCCATCCCATTCCGTATTCAGCGGTCCTGCGTCTACCTTCCGGTGAGTTGCCTCCGATATAGAAGGGAAATGGATCCTGTAACGGTTTGGGATAAGACTGGAGATCTTGGATGTCGAAGTATTCCCCGTGGTGGCTGACCTTATCTTCATTAAAAATTCTGGTTAATATCCCCAGTGTCTCATCCAGGTATCGCCCCCGGTGTATTGAACTAGCCCGGCCGCCATGCATTGCGGAGAATTCTTCTCGATAGGCGCCAATACCCACACCGGTGATTAGCCGACCTTGAGATAGTAAATCAAGCGTCGCCAGTTCTTTGGCAATGTTAGCAGGATGCCGAAAGGGCACAACCAAGAGGGCCGTGGCCACTTTCAGTTTGGTGGTATTTTCGGCGATAGCCGCCAAAATGAGTAATGGAGCGTAATAGTTCGGTGGGCGATCAAATTCCTTGTCCACATATTTTTGCGTACTGATATGGTCATTGCCCCAGACTGAATCATAACCCAATTCTTCAGCCCTGATCGCGAGTCGAATATTGTCTCTGGCCTGGGCAAAGGGGACAGGGTACATAAGTCCTTCCGTGCCGGTCGGAATTCCCAAACCAAAATTAATTTTTTTCGTCATGCTTGCCTCCCCATATATGTTCAGATTGACCCATTGCTTTCTTTACACGATTTAACAAATCCGGTTCGAATGTTGTGCTTTTGAAAAAGAAATCTTTATTCGATTGATGTCACCCACTATTTTGATCAGACATAATATAAATATACAGACCATCATGAAAGGAAGAATCAGATAGATTTTTGAAAATGGCAGCCTGAGAATCGGCGTTGCCGCTCTGAGTGTCGACACCAAAGTTACCCCTTGCCAGAACATGACCGCGCAAAAGATCAAAACGAGTATGTCTTTAAAAAGAATGAAGTATTGTCTTGGCTTTTCAGGTAGCCTCATTTCGACTACATTAAGGCCCATATGCTTGTCTTCTTTAAATGCGAGAACGGCACCTAAGAGAGTCCATAGAAGAAAAGTAACCCTAGCCAGTTCTTCCGTCCAACTGAATGGTTGGTCGACAATATACCTGAGAACAATCTGGCTAAAAACCACCAGGCTCATACAAGTGGTTAAAATAATAATTAGAAAAGCAATTAAGTTGAACGCTGAATCATGTATTCGCTTAAATATGAGCATATTGGGTTCCTCATTATCTCATGAGTAGACTGGGGATATAGAGCGACAGCCAGGGGATAAAAGCGACCAGCAGCAGTACGATCAGGGAAGCGATGAAATAGGGAATTACGGCCATTGCCACCTTCGAGACCTCGACCTCTGCCAGTCCGCAGGCAATAAAAATGCAAACCCCGACCGGCGGAGTGGCTAGGCCCAATCCTATGGCCAGGCAAATGATCATCCCGAAGTGGATCGGATCCAGGCCAAGCATTGCGCCGATGGGACCTAGGATCGGAACGAAGATCAGAATCGCAGCCATGGACTCCAGCACGGTTCCCAGGGCCAACAAAAGCGTGATAATCATCAGCAGGATAACCGTATGGTTGGTGGTGATGCCGGTCAGGAAATTAAAGATCATTTCCGGAACTTGCTGGGTCGCAACGATCCAGCTAAATACACTGCATAAGCCGTATAGAAAAAGGCCCAAAGAGGCCAACTTGCTGGTTTCAATGAAAATTGTAAAAATGTCGCGCCAAGTGACCTCACGGTAGATGAACTTCACCAGAATAAAGGAATAGACCGCGGCCACGATACTGGCCTCGGTAGCGGTAAAAATACCTCCGTAAATCCCTCCAACTACAATGATAACTGTAATCATTGACAGGAAAGCCCGCTTAAAGGTGTGAAGCGATTGGCTGATACTGAAGGTAGAAACGGCTTCGTATCCCTTCAAGCGGGCGTAAACCGCCACCGCCGCCATGAGTGCCAATCCCAACATTATGCCGGGAATGATTCCAGCGAAAAGCAGGCTTCCAATTGATACTTCCGCCACAATCGCGTAAATCACAATGGTCACGCTTGGGGGAATAATGATCCCAATCACAGACGAGGTGGCGGTAACAGCTGCAGTCACATCCCTGCCGTAACCTGACTTGACCATCGCCGGAATTAAGAGTGAACCAATCGCGCTGGTGTCGGATACAGCGCTACCGGTCATGCCGGCAAAAAACATGCTGGCCATAACATTGATATGAGCCAAGCCCCCTCGCAACCAGCCGACAAGGGCGTCGGCAAAATCAATTAAGCGTTGCGCGCAACTACCTTTGCTCATAAATTGGCCGGCCAACATAAAAAAGGGAATCGCGATGAGCGGAAAACTGTCGAGGCCCCGCAAAAAACGGTGTGCAACGATTACCAAGGGGACATCGACACCGCTAAAAACAATCCAGATGATCGAGGCGAGTCCGACAGCGATAGAAAGGGGTACATTCAATAAAAAGAGAATGATAAGTGAGCCGAATAAAAGGAGCATGTAATGCCTGTACTAGAAATGCTATCATACTAGGAGATTCAGCATCAGGAGCGCAATAGGCTATCATAGCCATCACAGAATATGAGCCTCAACTCCGATTCCCGAGGAAGGCGCAGTTGCGCCCTCCTCGGCATACCAACTAAAATATTTTTTCGCCGATTGAAATTATTTATCCCTTAGAGCAATAATTTCGTCTAACATTTCTTGCATGCCCGTCTTTTTACCGACTTGTTCATACAATTTCTCAACCGCTTTGCGAAAATCGGCTTTGGCTTCCTCAGACATGATGTTCAGCTTGCTGCCGAATTTTTTTTGTACTTCCTTGTAACGTGCATCTTCCGTCTTACGGCCTTCTCCAATCCCGTATAGTGAGGATTCTATAGCGGTTTTTTTAACGAGTTCCTTGTATTGGTCCGGAATCTTTTTCCACGCTTTGTTGGACAATAGAAAGGCGGATGTCAGATATCGATGATTGGAGACGGTATAGTAAGGTGCGACCTCATAGTGCTTCGCAACATAGTAGGCATAAATCCCGTTTTCGCCGCCATCAACAACTCCAGTCTGCATCGCACTGTAAAATTCAGGGAAAGCCATAGGAATGCTGCGCGCGCCATAAGCATTCATTGCCGCAGCAATAGTGGGGCTTTCCATGGTTCTCATCGTCATTCCTTTAATATCCTGGATTTTTTCAATGGGTCTTTTGCTGTTGTAAAAACCCTGCATGCCTGATTCGTGCCAGGAGAGGAGTAAAATCCCATGTTCATCAAGAATTGATGCTGCTTTTTTCCCAATATCGCTTTCAAAGAAGACCCGGTCGGCATGGGCATAATCTTTAAATAAGAACGGCAGTGTGAATATTTCATATTGGGGGACCATGCCGGCGAAAGACGGTGTAGCCGTCATACAGGCATCAATGGTGCCCAGTTGAAGTCCCTGAACATACTCGAATTCACCCCCCAGCTGCCCACCGGCGTGGACATTGACCTTGATGGCGCCGTTGGTGGCTTTCTCGATTTTGTCTTTAAAATCGAGGGCGGTCAGGGCATAAGGATGCGGCGGGTTGGGCATTACCGCAATCTTGAGGCTTACCACCGGATCTGCGGCCCATGCTGAAAAAAACGAAGCGAAAACAAAAAAACAAATCAATACAGAAGAAAACATAAATTTTTTCATAGAAACTCCTCCTTTAGATAGCTAAGATTTGGTTCCCAAAAGAATAAATCCACGATTGGGGCACGACTATAATATCGACAATTCAATTCTGTCAAGCACTTAAATAATCCGCCCGATCCATAAATTGCAATTAATTTTGCATTTTCAAAGAACCAAGTAACACATCCTCACCTGAAATTTTTCACTTATAACAGGGCG
>JASFGM010000359.1:0-4436 GCA_050123755.1 Desulfobacterales bacterium | reverse complement strand
CATGGTTACACTTCCGGAAAACCCCATGATGGTTGCCAAGTTTTTTACTCCGAAATAGTGTTTTAGCAGGTTTGAAAGCATGGGGACGGCACCTCCCCATCCCAAACCGTAAATACTCACAGAAACGGCAATGAGCCATGTCCGCTCGCTCGAAATCATTGTAAGAAGCAACACGCCCAATGCCGTTAGGAAAAAAACAAAAGCAGTTACTGACCTTTTGTTCAGCATATCTCCAATCCATCCGAAACCGATCCGGCCGAAGATAGTCATGAGAGGCACAACGCTGGCAATGATGCTGGCAAGCGTCCGGTCTATTCCGACGCTGCTGAAAAAGGGCATTACATGGGTACTGACCGCGCTGACGGCAAAGATATGGAATAAAAAGGCCAACGAAATCATCCAAAATGGCCAGCTGAACCATACTGATTTTAAAGGAATAACTGATCCGGTTCCATCTGATGAATCGCCTGTCTCAAAACCTGCCTGGTTAAGGGGCATCACAAAATAGGCTTTGCTATCAGATGACAAGGGTCGTTTTTTAAATACCCAAGAGAGTGGCAGGGGAATGCACCACATGCCGGCGCCCATGCACATCGCTGCAGACCGCCAGCCATAGCTATCAATAATCAAGGTCAGCAGTGGAATGATCAATCCTCCCAATGCAACGCCCGATGAGGCGATTCCCATCACCAACCCGGCTTTTTTTCGAAACCATGTCGCAACAACAGTCATCAACAAATTACTTGTCATGGCACTACCACCTATCGCCACGACAAATATAGCTCCATAGAACATGGCAAGAGAGTTGATCCGACTCAGCATTATCAACCCCAAACCTGCCAGAAACGAGCCTCCGAATATCATTCTTCCGGGGCCCCACCGGTCAATCAAGATTCCGGCAACAGGGACAAACAAGCCTTGTTCAAGCCCGCGCAGAGATGCCGCCAGAGAAATTTGAGTGTAGCTCCAACCAAATTCGCGCGTAATGGGTTCTATCAGAGCAGTAAAACCGAGAAATACCGTTCCACTTAGGTAACAGGAAATCAAGCCGCAGGCACAGACAATGTACCAGCCATAATACATGGTCTTATCTCATTTCATCCAGTATGTCTTCAAAAGATTTTGGACAAATCAGGCATAAAAGTAGAGACCCACTGACCTACATCCGTGGTCTTTAGCGTGATTTTTGATATGATAAGAGAGGGTTTCAGGTTCCAAATACCTTCTTCCAAATGTTTAAGCAACCTTTAATGAGCAATTATACCTCCTGCGTTGTCGCATCGTATTTTTCTTGATTGTTTCCATCCTTGTCAAGATCTCACGTTTCTTACCGAAGTATACTTCAGCAGGGGGTAAATTGTTCAATGCTTCGTCTACTACTGCCTGAATGGTTGATATTTTTAGCCCATAACGAAAAGTTTACAGGATTGTGTGGAGCAAGGCGGAACACAATTCATAGTAAAACGCCATGCTATAGGATTTGATTAGAAATAACCTTTCATTAATATTTTTACCCATTCGGGCACTTTTGAATTCTCTATTTCATCATAATGTGGATAATATGGTTTAATATCAAATATCTGTGTCCTATCTATGGCATCCAAACCTTTAATCTCAATATAATCATCGTCTACTTTAAGAATCTGGACAGAAGTTATACCAATAGGGTTTGGTCTGTTCTTTGTAGATTCAGACAATGCCTTCTCTTTTTAGTGAAACAACTTCTTCTTTACTCAATCCTAACATTTTAGAAAGAATTTTATCTGTGTGTTGGCCCAGACCAGCAAGCCCTCTTTCTTTTCCGCGTCTAATCGAATAGATACTGAAATATAATCTCACGATAATATCTATGAGCAAAATGAATAATATTCATTTTTATGAACAACCCCGCCGCAAGCAGCGAGTCATCAAGTACTATTTCTACTTTCTATTGCCCCAGGTGGCGGGGAATTATCCCGTGTCGATTAACTCTTTTTACCAATCCATCTCACTCAGCCGCTTTGCCACTCATTGACACCTTCTATGGCCGCGTTTATTTTTTCTTCACTGGACTTTTTTCCGGTGACCGGGTGTTTGTAAAAAAACGGAAAGATATAGCCGGAAGGATATCCTGGGTTGAATGTGCGTGGAATATCGGCCTCAAGCCTGGTC
This sequence comes from Desulfobacterales bacterium, assembly GCA_050123755.1. Taxonomy (GTDB): domain Bacteria; phylum Desulfobacterota; class Desulfobacteria; order Desulfobacterales; family JAHEIW01; genus JAHEIW01. The sequence goes on along the minus strand of JASFGM010000359.1, from coordinate 2,285 downwards.
GGTACAAACGAGGGGTCGGGAACAACGAGTCGATCCGGTTTTACCCAGCCCGTTGCCGGTGTCGCCGTGTAATTCATATCAAATCTGAGTTTTTTAAACTTCCAAACGCCGTCTTCTTTTACATATTCTCCGCCATAAATGCCACCCATAAAAATTTCTCTAACGCCGTTTTCATGGGGGACGGCAACGGCACCGAATCCTGACCACCTGCCTTTAGCCGTCTTGCCGTCCGGATCCACTTTAACGATACCGGCAAGTTGCATGACCTGATGAAGAAATTCATTGTTAGGCTTCGTAGTTGTAAAATATTTTTTGACGCCATCCTTTCCCAGATATGTGCCGGCAGCCAGGGTGAGCGACACATCCGGACCATCGGAGAAAAGATCTGTTATTTCATCGGCCATCCAATGCTCGAGGTAATACCCATAGGCCCGCTGCAAGGTTCTGATCTCTTCGAGATCCTGCAATGTCTGCACCTGCTTTTCCAGAACTTCAATCCGGGTTTCCATTTCTTTTGCATCCATAATGAACCTTTCTATTGTAGACAGTAATAGTTATCACGTTACTCCAAAACCGTTACGTCTTGCGTATCGATCGCTTTTGCCCCTTTTGTATCGGTAAACGTCATCGTAATCGTATATCGTCCCGGCTTTTCATAGATATGCTCTACAAAGGGACCACCAATGGTTTTGTCTGTTCCATCACCCCAATCCCAAACAGTACCGGCCCACTCAGGCATTGCCGGATAATGATAGGCGGCCTTTTCGGAATAAAACCGGGTTTCGTCATTCCAGACCTTAACCGTATCGCCTGTTTTTACCGTATCCGATACAATGGCAATACTGACCTGTGGCGGTTTTGCGTTCTCGTCCTGACTGTTATTATCATAAAACAGAAAGCCTTCCGGTGTAGCATCCACATTGTTCAAAATTTCAGTATGGGCCGAATATGCCCGTCCAATTTGGTCTAATGTGATTTTATCGGGCGTATCGAAAATGGAATGGTAATAGAGTGGAATGCTGGCCACATTGACCCAGGGACATGTCTCGGGCGCCATTCCCCATTGTGGGCCGCGGCCCTTGTCAAAAAAACGATTCTGTGTACAGAGAAACCCATATTTATCCATGCTGAAAGCTGCCAGCCGGGTGAAGGTATAATTATTCGACATAATATAAAATTCACAAGTTTCACCCGTAACCGGAACAATTTGACCTGCATTTTCGTTATATCGATAGCGTATGCCACCGACGGCATGATCTACATCCCAAACAATGGCTTTTTTAAGTAAATCTTGGTGTGCGTCTGCAAACTGATAGTGGCCCGAGTTAAGATCAAAGTCATGGGCCATGCACCAGGCAAATATCATATGGCGATTTCGGTCGCTTTGTGGTTTGGCAGCGAAGTATTGCGCCAGTTTTATCATCAGGGCCACACTGCCGTTATTATCGACCGCTCCGGTATAATAACCGGTATCATAATGGGTTCCTACCAGAATGGCTTCTTCCATACGACCACTTCCCGGCAGCTCAAATGTCACGTTATATGCATCTTGCAAGTCTTGGGGCACATCCAACACAATTTTGATCTGGTGTTGTACGCCGGATTTGGCTAAATCTCTTAGATAATCGCCGCAACTTTTGCCCAGAGTAAAGGAAGGAACCGGAAATATTGCCTCCGGCGCTCCTTCGCGTTTTTGCTGCTGCGGACTGTCAACCTGCATATTTGCCCTTAAAATAGCGATGGCGCCTTTGTCCTTTGCAAGGGCTGCAGCATCCTTGGCAGAGGCGATATACCCTCGAATAAACTTTTCATCTATCAAGGCAATCTTGCCGGAAACGTCAACCCGGTCAAATTGTGATACTGAACCGTCTCCAACATAGGCCAACTCCGCCGAAAGGCCTTCTTTGGGTGTGCCGGCAGTCCATTGAATCGGAAAGCATGATTCTGACAGGTCCGTTTCCTTAGATTCGGAAATCGCATTTATTTCATAATGCTTCGGATAGGGATTGTTGACCTTGATCGGTTCCAGCTTGGCATCCTTCAATCCGGCCGCATGCAATTTGTCTCGAATATATCTAGCAGCAGTGTGGCCTTTTTCACCGATGTGTATTCCGGAAGTAATCCCGTAACCCGACATATCACATAGCTCTTGGATGATTTCCATTATCTCACTGCTGACCGGCAATGCCTCAAACTCATTTTGTGTCACTTTTTTTCTCCTTTTTCTTATGCTGTCTTAATCGGCCGGGGGCCGTAAACCGGTACCGGTTGCCCTGATTCCAAGG
>JASFGM010000358.1:0-4440 GCA_050123755.1 Desulfobacterales bacterium | reverse complement strand
TCCTCAAATCACATGGGAACCTCGTTGCGGGAGCAAGTATTGAAGAGGCCTGTGTGTATGCCATCTGGGGCGAGAAGGCCGCCGGTTACCAGTATCAGGCCATGCTTCTGGGCGAACCGCACTGGTATCCCGAAGGGGAAATCGATAAGATGGTTCAACAGCAAATTCGAGGCAAGGGCTTTATAAGAACATGGAACTATTACAAATGGAAGGTAACCCAGTAAGAAGCGGCCGGTCTCATAGGTTTTTTTGTCAGCAAGCTCAGCCCTGTAAGAAATGGTAAACATATAAAGAGAAAGGATCTGATGCCATGTCGTTAACCCTGTCCTTAGCCTGCTCGCCGTATGACAGGATTCTGCCGTTAGCATATGGCAGGGTCTTAGCCGAAGGAATCCGAATAACTTATCTGCCCATGGAGGTGGAAGAAATCTTTTGGCGACAACTGCGAAACCGGGAATTCGATATTGCGGAATCCTCCTTTTCATCTTATGTCATGTTGCGATCGCGGGGGGATGAAAGGTTTGTCGCCATACCTGTTTTTACATCAAGATTGTTCCGCCATGCCTGTGTCTTTATAAACACGCAAAAGGGGATACGCGCGCCCCAGGATTTGAAGGGTAAAATCGTGGGGTTGCCGGAATACCAGATTACGGCCGTTGTTTGGCTCCGGGGGATTTTTCAGGACGAATACGGCGTTTTTCCAAAAGATGTCCAATGGCGCAGCGGTGGAGAAGAAGAACCCGGACGCAAGGAGAAAATAAAGATTCAATTACCCCCGGACATCGATCTGCAACTAATTGCCCCCGACAAATACCTGTCAAAGATGCTGGATGACGGTGAATTGGATGCCATGTTCACTGCCCGGGCACCGTCATGTTTTACAAAAGGATCCCCGAATGTGGCCCGGCTTTTTGAAAATTACCGCGAAGTGGAAGAACAATATTATCAAAAAACCGGCATTTTTCCCATCATGCACACCATTATTATCCGGAGGGATATCTATAAGCAAAACCCCTGGATCGCGATGAATCTCTTTAAGGCATTCTGCGAGGCCAAGGATGTTGCAATGCGGGCCCTTACCCAAACACACGTTTTGGGTGTGGCCCTACCGTGGATTCAGGATGAAATAGAGCGTACCCAAAAGACATTAGGCGCCGACTGGTGGCCCTATGGGGTGCAAAAAAACCGCCATGTTCTGGAGACCTTTTTACGTTATCACCATGAGCAGGGCCTTTCGGAAAAATTGATGACCATAGAAGATTTGTTTGCACCGGAGACGTTAGATGAGGAATTTAAGATTTAAGAAAGGAAAAAACAATGGCAGCAACGCTTGCCATAGCAGCGGCCTTTTTATACGGCCTTGCGATGATAATGGCTCAAATCGGCCTGAAAGACACGGACACATTTTCCGGTGCGCTTATCAGCATGATTTTTTCCTATATCGGTTCGCTGTTTATCTTTATTTATTTTGTTCCCATCAGTCATTTTGCCAGTTGGGCATTGATATATTTTTTAATTGCCGGTTTATGCGGTCCCTGTTTGGGAAGATTTCTGCTTTTTATCGGGATCAATCGCGTGGGGAGTTCGATTGCATCCACACTGTATTCGATTAAACCGCTGTTCTCCGCTATTGCAGCAGTTTTGATTTTAGGTGAACACCTGACAACCGGAATTGCGGCGGCAACCGTGATCATGGTTGCGGGACTGGCCATCGTCAGCTTCGAAGAATCCGGTAAAAAGATCGAAAGCGCATGGTCGAAAAAGGATCTGATCTTTCCGATTATGGCCGGCGCAGCCTATGGGCTCTCGCATGTCTTCAGGAAAATTGGATTAAATATAAACCATGAACCTCTGATGGGCGTTGTCGTCCAAAATGTAACGGCTCTATCGTTTTCTATGATACTTGCGCTTTTTAGAAAAAATCAGCAACAGGTGACCGTAAATTCTCCAAAAGCGTGGGTTGTTTTCGGATTGAGCGGTATTTTTTCCGTTTTGGGCCAGCTGGCATTGTTCTATGCGCTCAATATCGGCAGCGTCATTATTGTATCGCCGCTGTCGGCGATCAGTCCTTTGTTTGTTATTGTCTTCGCCGGCATTTTTCTTAGAAAAGTTGAACGCGTCACCTGGAAGATCGTCCTCGGCGCAGTTTTAATTATCGGCGGAACGTTTATGCTGTCTTTTTTCCCCGGTCGTTAAGATAGGGATTGATTAAAATCGTGGCTCGGCGCCTATTGGGTCACGGAGCCAAGGGGAGGCTTAAATTATGACAACGCAACTGGATAACCTGGGCAAGTTAATAGAGACCGATATGTTGATTCTGGGTTCCGGCGCTGCCGGCTGCGGTGCGGCAATCGGAGCTGCGGAGCACGGATGCCGCACGGTGCTGGTTGATAAAGGCAAGTTAGAAAGCTCGGGTTGTCTCGGAGGGGGCAACGACCACTTTATGGCCGTCTTGAATACCGATCCGGAAACCGACTCCGAGGAAGCCCTCGTTAACTTCTATAAGGGTGCCTTGAGCGGGTATACGCCCGCAATGATACTACGATGGGCCCGGGCGATGCCGGCGATGCTGGAGGTGCTGGCGGAAGTCGGTGTTGAATTCGTTAAAAATCCGGATGGCTCCTGGCTGCGGACCGTCGGGTTCGGCCAACCCGGGAGCTGGTTCATCAATATCAATAACGGCCAGTTGATAAAAAGGCGCCTGGCGAAAAAAGTACGGGCCGTCGGGGTTGACGTCATTGACCATGTGATGATCACCAAGCTGCTGACGGCCGACAATCGGATCATTGGCGCCGTCGGTTACCACGTGCTGGATGGATCCCTTTATGTTTTTAAAACTAAATCCGTGGTGCTGGCACTGGGAAACAGTGCCAATCGGGTAACGACCAATTCTACCGGTAACGCCTTTAATACCTGGCACAGCCCTTTTAATACCGGCAGTCAATTTGTGCTGGCCTATGAAGCGGGTGCCAAATTGATCCATCTTGATCTCAAACAACTCGCTACGCTCGTGCCCAAAAGCTTCAGCTCCGCCGGCATGAACGGCATCAATGAAGTGGGTGCCCACGAACTGAATGCACTCGGCGAAAGATTTATGGGAAAGTATCACCCCATGATGGAAAACGGCCCCAGGCTTTTTCAAATTCTCGGGACTCACCAGGAGCTGATTGAAGGCAAAGGGCCGCCCTTTCACATGGATATGCGCCATTGTGACAAGGAGAAACTGCATCATTTGCAGTATGTTCTCATGCCCGGAGACAAGGCCACCTTCCTGGACTACTGTGAGCAGAAAGGGATCGATTTTGCGAAATATCCGATGGAAGTCGAGCTGTCGGAAATTGAGTTGAGCGGGATGCTGATGACCCGGGAGAATTTTGAGTCCACGGTGAGCGGCCTGTTTAACGGCTGTGTTTTTTACAATTTTTCCGGATCCATGTGCAGTGGTTACATCGCCGCCACCGAGGCGGCCAAATCCTTAAAACAAACCGCAAAAATTCCGCCGATCAACCGGGATGAAATTCATCTTGAAAAAGAACGCATTTTCAGACCCATGAAGAATTCCAGCGGGATGCGCTATGATCAGTTTGAAAGCGCAATACGCCAGGTAATGAAATACTACATGAGCTATGTCAGGAATCAGAAGGGCATGGAGATCGCCCTTGAGCGGCTGGGTCTGATTGAAAGCTATCTGGATAGCGTAATGGCATCGAACTATCATGAATTGATGCGGACAAACGAAGCGGTGCATCTTCTCAAGATTTGCCAGCTGGCTACCAGAGCTTCTATGGAGCGCAAAGAAAGTGGGCGTGCCATTTACAGACGCAGCGATTATCCGGATCGCGACGAAGCTTACGCCAAAACACTGGCCATGTGGCAGACAGATGGGCAGGCGCAGCTGTCGTGGGTATGAAGCGGCGGTTGCCTGAAAATTGTATTTACTAGTGCTGTGCCCAGCAAGTAATTTACAAACCATACACACAGTAGATTAAAAGAGGTTAGCGATGCCGCCCAAATTCAGTAACGAACTCGGCCAAAAAATTATTTTTCCGGAGTGGCGGGATGATGCACCCAGAACGTCGCCCTGTGAGGCCAATTGTCCTGCCGGCAATCCGGTTCAGAAGATAAATACCCTCATCCAGGAAGCGCGCATTGAAGAAGCGCTGGAATTTCTAAGATCCCGAAATCCTTTCCCGGGTATTACCGGCCGTGTCTGCGCGCACCCCTGTGAGGGTGTTTGCAATCGCAATGCGTACGATGAGGGCTTGGCCATTCGGTCCCTGGAAAGATTCGCGGCCGACCATGCCGATGTGACTTCCGACAGCCAGCCTAAAAAAGCAGAAAGTACCGGTAAAAAAGTGGCGATTATCGGCTCAGGGCCGGCGGGAATGACCTGTGCTTATTTTTTGGCGTTGCTTGGGCATGCGGTTACCGTCTTTGAAT
>JASFGM010000357.1:0-4454 GCA_050123755.1 Desulfobacterales bacterium | reverse complement strand
TTGCCAGACCTTTCAAGGTGATCTGGGAAATTCGAATATGGGGATTTTCCTCAATGTTATTTCTATCATCAAAAATAAACGGACTGGTTAGCGTGTCGGCATAGATAAAAATTACCGGTACCGCCAACAACACCAGAAGCCATGCGCCATATGAGTGGCCCCGGCCGGTTAGAAGTTTGCTTTTGAGAGCTTTTATTTCCAATTCAGAGCTTTATCATTAATTCCGGGTGGTTTGATTAGAAGTGGTCTCAAAACCTCAGATCAGGTTCAAGAGCTAAAAGTGCCTAAAGTGAACTAAAATGCCTAAAGTGACTAAAGTTAAGGCGTCGCAGCGCTCCAGCTTTTATATAAAATAGACAGATCTCCACAACTTCAGTCACTTTAGATCACTTTAAACTTTAGCTCACTTATCTATTGTGAGCATTTATCGGAGGCCTGATGAACACTTTAATGTTCATACCAACAGATGTGAAATCCCGCTTACATTGGCGGGGCAACGCAGCCATTGGGCCTTAGATGGGGTTTTGAAACCAGTTCTATACTATCTGGGAAGTACTTCGGCACTAAAGCCATCTTTCTGGAGCTGGATTGCAAGGTTTGCAGCTGCTTCTTTGCTTTCATAAGCCCCGATTAATATTCGGGTCTGGCTTTGCGCCGTTGCGGCCGGAAGGCTGTAAGCCAGATATCCTTTCGCTTGAAGCCTGGACTTCAGTTCTTGAACCTCTTTTTGAGAACCGGCAAGGCCGACTTGAACGGCATAGGGTTTTTTAGCGATCCTCACATAGCGAAAGCTTCTTTTTTTCAATCCGGCGGCAGCGACCTGGGCCTCTTCATGGGTCTTGTAGTATCCGATGTACACCCGATGCCATTTTCCTTTACCGGAAATCTGGACCGGGCAGGTAAAGGCTCGATCGCCTTTTGTCAATAATTTCTTGGCCACCTGGTTTGAGATCTGCAGATCCCGAAATGCACTGACTTGAATCGTATATGGTAAGGGCTTGGGGGGTAGTGGCAAGATTTCTATTTTTTTTGTCCCGGCGGCCTCAACAATTTTTTTTGTTTGCGAGGGTGTGACTTTTTTTTCTTCTTTGGACGCATGCGCTGGTTTGTTTTTGGTTTTCGTTTTTAAGGAAACCTTTAAATTATCGGTCTTGGAATGTTTATGCGCAGCGGCGTAGTTTATTCGCAAAGATTGTTGCGACCGGTAGGTATTCAGGTGGCGCATGTATCCCGGCACCTCCGAAGTTTGATCTGCCAACAGCAGCTTTTGAACGGCCTTCTTTTGGGTATCGATGGCCGATTCGAAGTTGCCGACGGCTGCATACGCAGCTGCCAGCGTATCCAAAGATTCAGCGTTCGGTTTGAGTTCGACGGCTTTTTGCGCCAGCATGACAGCCTTGGCACCGTTGCGGTAACGCTTATCGGCAGCGGTGGCCAATATCCAGGCTTTGTTATTGTAAGCATCAACGAAAAATGGATTAATTTCCAGGGCGCGGCTATAGTCATTCAGCGCCTGCTTTAAATCTCCCATTTGGGTGTGTGCGAAGCCGCGATTATTATATGCTTCGGCATAGCGAGGACGGATTTTAAGCGCTATATTATAATCGGCCATGGCCTTGTCAAAATCACCCTTCAGCGCCCGGGCAACGCCTCTGTAATTATAAGCCTGATAGTCCAGGGGTATAATTTCGATGGCGGTTGAGAAAGCTTTAATGGCCTCGTCATATTTTTGCTTGCTGATAAGTTTAAGCCCCTTATCAACCCAGTCCTCTTCATTGGCTCCCATGCCCGGCCCGGGCAGAAATGCCACAATTGCGATAATGGTCAACATCGATATTATTGATCGCATTCTTAATCTCCTAGCGAGCTATTAAGCTTTTAAGCTGTTGAGCCGTTAAGCTCTTGAACCGACGAGCTTACCAGCTTATTGGCTTATCCGCTTAACGGCGTGTTCGCTTATGCGCTTATCAGGCCCAGCCTTATTACTATGAGCTATCAGCTATAGGCATATTTTTGCTTCCCAGCCTAGAAAACAATTCTAGAATATCGAAAATATGGCCAAAATGCAATCATATTGAATCGGTTCCGGGTCATTGGCGTAAAGCTTTATGGAACGGGGTTTTATGTTTTTTTGGTGTTATAATTACACAATCTTCGGGGCTTTACGCCGGATGGCAAGTGTTTTCATTTGACAGCTGGTAGCATTAATTATAAAATTAAAAAGGTTAAGGAGATAATGACTGGATGAAATCGAGGTTAAAAAAGCAAACCGCTATCATGGAATCGATGGTGGTATTCGGACTCGGACTGGCCGCATTTTATTGGATTTGCGAATCTTTTATGTATTTCTTTATGAAACCCGAAGCCAATTTTATTCAACATCTGTTTGGTCCGAGCAAATTTGAAATTTTTACCCGGTTGCTGGTGTTATGCCTTTTTGCAATTTTTACGTCCCATTATCAGTACACCTTTAACAAGCGTCGCCTGGCGGATGAGGCCCTGCTGGAAAGCGAATTGAAATATCGCACGATCCTTGAAGGTATTGAAGAAGGCTACTTCGAAATTGATTTTAATAGAAACCTCACTTTTTTCAATGATCCCTTATGTAAAATGTTAGGCTATGCCCGTGATGAAATGACGGATAAAAATATCCGCGAATTTACCTCCCCGGCCACGATCGAGAAGATGGATCAAATCTATGAGCAGGTCCAAAAAACGGGTGAGCCCATTCGGGTTACAGACTATGATGCTGTTGGAAAAGACGGCGCAAGCATCGCCCTGGAGCTCACGGCCGCCCTCATGCGAAATCCGGATGGAGATCCCATCGGGTTCCGGGGCGTTTTGCGGGATGTATCCGAACGAAAGGATGCGGAAGCAGAAAAAAGAAAACTTGAAACCCAGGTCCAGCAGGCTCAGAAAATGGAATCCATCGGCACCCTGGCCGGCGGCATTGCCCATGACTTTAATAATATTCTCATGGGAATTCAGGGAAATGCTTCCCTTATGCTTTTGAAAACGAAGAGTGATTCTGTCAATTTTGAGAAGCTAAAAAATATCGAAACCTACGTGGAGAACGGTACGGAGCTGACCAAACAGCTGCTGGGCTTTGCCCGTAGAGGCAAATATTATGCGATTGCCACGGATTTAAACGAGGTTATCGACAAGTCCGCATCCATGTTCGGTCGTACCAAAAAGGAAATTCGAATCTATTCGGATCTGCAAACAGACATCTGGACGGTGGAAGTCGATCGGGGACAGATTGAACAGGCGCTGTTAAATCTCTACGTAAACGCCTGGCAGGCGATGCCGCAGGGCGGCGATCTGTATCTGAAAACTGAAAATGTTATCCTGGATGCGGATTTTATAAATAAAAAGCCTTATAAAGTCGAAGCCGGAAATCACATTAAAATAACCGTAACCGACACGGGAAGCGGTATCGACAAAGATACCCAGGAACGGATTTTTGAACCCTTTTTCACCACTAAAGAAATGGGCCGCGGCACCGGTCTGGGGTTGGCGTCTGTTTACGGGATTATCAAAAGCCACGGGGGCTATATTAACGTTTACAGCGAAGCGGAAATCGGTACCACCTTTACGATTTACTTGCCGGCATCCGGCAAAAAAGTGCCGCAAGAAAAAAGAGAGCCCATCGCTACGGTTTCTAAGGGTAGCGGGACGATTTTGCTGATTGATGACGAAGAGATGATTATTAAGGTCGGCGCGGAGCTGTTAGAGGAACTCGGTTATAAAGTCCTTGGGGCCAGAAGCGGGCAGGGTGCGATCAAATTATACAAGAAAAACGCCGATAAAATTGATCTGGTCATCATGGACATGATCATGCCCGGGATGGGCGGCGGCGAAACCTTTGACCGCTTAAAGAAGATTAATCCCGACATTAAGGTGCTGCTTTCAAGCGGTTACAGCATTAACGGTCAGGCCTCCGAGATTTTAGAACGCGGCTGTGACGGCTTTATTCAAAAGCCATTCAACCTAAACCAGCTCTCCGAAAAGATTCAGGGAATCATCGCCCCCAAATAAGGGGTCAGGTGTCAGTGTTCAGGTGTCAGGGGATTCAAAAAAACGAGTGGGCTGGGAAGCTGGGAGGCCCGAAAGCTTGGAAGCTCGTGAGCGTCAGAGCCCTCAAACCTTCCAGCTTCCCAGCCTTCAAGCCATAAAATATGAGCCATCAGCTGTGAGCTATTTGCCTGACACCTGACACCCGACCCCTGAAACCTAGTTTGCGAACCTAAGGTTCGTAAACGACCGGTTCCCGTAATATCAGCTCAATCGAGCCGGCGGCTGTTTCGGCAGCTTCGGGAAAAACCTGTTTGAGTCCGCGGATGTGTCGCAGATTGTCTGCGGTTCTGAGGATCAGCATGACCAGATCGCCTTCCTCCATTTCAGCCAGGGAACCCACTTTTTCCCATGGTTCCCCGATAGCCCAGGCGTAAATG
>JASFGM010000356.1:0-4464 GCA_050123755.1 Desulfobacterales bacterium | reverse complement strand
GCTCTGATATCCGTAATGGAAAACACCGGGAAATCCCGCAAAGAGTTTTTAAAAGATATAAAATTCATAATATTTCAGATTCATGTTAAATTTAACATCAATGCGAAATATATTACCCGGCGTTTTAAAGATCAAGGATATTTTTCCAGAGGAAAACGAGCGCAGTGAATTTAACTGGGGCCTGCCCGGTGGAATGCCAACGGAGGTGACTCTCCCAAGGAGAATTCCACCGGGGCGTCCCATTAAAATTTGCGTAAAATCTGCGGACCCGCTTTTAGCCTTCAGCAATCGGTTTTTTCATTGCCTGGTATCACATGCCTTGGGAAGATTATTAAATTCTTTTCAATACCCCCATCCGCATGTTTAATTTGAAAAATGCTGATAAAGGTGGCCCGTCACTACTTCTCGATAACCATCGTGCCGGCCTGCTTATCGCCCAGTCTGATCCCTTTCTCGTCAGAGAAGATCTTAATCGTTTCCATGATAACCAGGATTAAAACAGCGATTGCGATCAGAACATCGAGGATCCAGCCAATAATGGGGATGAATAAGAAGAAAACCATAATGGGACCAAGGGCGAACATCCAGTTTCTTTTTGCAGAGGCACCATAATCAATCTTAGATGTTGGGTCGGCAACGTTTACGACAGACAGGTTCATAAATTTCTTCCCGATACTTTTGTACTCAAGCGCTTCGATGGGCAGCGCATCGCGGAAGAGCATATAAAGAGCGCCAAGAATTCCCCCAACAAGAGGGATAAACCCGACTATCATAGCGGCCACCGCATCGATGACGATTGCGATTATCCGTTTAACCGGATCCGCTTTAGTTAGTGCAGCATCATTGATCTTTGTTTCATTGGTTTCAGGTTTCTCTTCTTTTACTTCTTTTTCCTGGTCTTCGTTTTCCGTGTTCATAAGCGAACCCCCCTTATGTATTCGTAACCGATCTTGGCCAATTTATTCTGAGATAAGGTTAAACGGATAAGACCCTGTTTTTATGCAATCGAATATAGAGAAATTGCGGTTGTGGGTCAAGGATGAACTTGCCGCTAACCCTATTACGCCTATTCGCCGGCAGCCGCAGTTTCCTGATGGAAAGCGATGATACCCAGTGCCAGCAGGATGCCGAGAGTGACGGCGATCATGCCGATCCAGGCCGGCAGACCAGGCAACTCATTCAGGACCGGTATGGCCGTCAGGGCTGCCACGACCGGCACCGACGAAAGAAAGACCGACGTTGCGCGGGGGCCTATATGGCGGACGGCGATATTAAGGCAGGATATGCCCAGCACGCCGGGGACCAAACCCTGATATGCTCCCTGCAGCAGAATTTCGGAGCTGGGCGCGACGGCAAGGTTGCTGTCCAGCCAGAACAGCCAGATCGGGATATAGAAGACGGCGCTGACGATGGTCGCCGAGAAGATGACCTGACCGGGGGAAACGGACCAGACCCGGATGGCAACCATAAAGACGGCGAAGATGGCGATTGCCGCCAGGAATAGAAAATCGCCGATCCAGGTCATTCCGCCGCCTGAAGATACAAACCCTTCATAACCGACCAGAAAAACACCAGCCAGGATTATGCCCAGGCCGACAATTTGAGAGCGTCGACTCCTCTGCCCGATCCAGATCCAGGCGAAGAGGGTGGTGAATATGGGCAGACAGCCGTTCAAGAACACCCCGCCATGGGCGGCCGATGCGTAAACAAATCCAAAATAGGCCAGCAGGGCGTAAGGTGCCCCCGCGGTCAGGGTCAGGATAAGGGTTCGCAAAAGGGTGAGACCCCGCCAGGCCCGGCTCCAGATAATATAGGGCAGGGTCACGGCCGCCCCGATGACGTACCTGAGGCCGGTGACATCGTAAACGGTCAGGTGGTTGGTTACGCCGAGCCGACTGATGACAATCCAACCCGACCAGAAAAAGACCACGCAAATGGCTGCGGCACCCCCCCAAATGATGTTACCCTGATTGTCGTTTTCCAACTTTCGACTCCAGATCGCCCCTTCACATTGAAAAACCGCTTGATATCATTATTAGTTAAAAATGTGCAAGTAAAATAAGAAGCGATCTCAAAAATGCATCTAACGCCCAATGGCTGCGTTGCCCCGCGAAAGCGGGAGTTCACTTCTGATTTTATGAATATTAGAGAGTTCATCGATTCGGTTTAAAATACTCACGTACTCTGTGTATGCTCGGGCACACGACTTTTAAACCGAATCGACGCCTTGCCCTTGAACGTTATCTATTATTTTTGAGATAGCTTCAAGCAGCCTTTAATTTCAGGTCCCTTAAAACGGTTGGGGTCGACGGGTTTGATGAATTTAAAGAAACTTATATTTTTAAGGACGTCCCCATTGCTTAAAACAATAAAATGTAAACCGACACTATCCTGGTATATCTCTGCGATTAAATTGGTATATGCTTACGAAAAGACACAATAGAAACAAGGAAGACAATACCATAAAATGCAGCAAAAAACTGCGTTGGCCGGTCATGAGGTCTTCCGGCTGGTAATAGGTGAAGATATTAAACGGTTTTGTGAATTGGATCGCATCCCACAATGAGCTTAAATAATGTAACAGGTAAAAGACCAAGGCAATTCCTGCTACTTTAATGCCAACTTTATTTCCTTCTTTTTCAAATGAAGATAGCACCATCGTCAAACTCATTATGAACACAAACAGCAGCCAAAGATTACAGCCAATCTTAAGCATTTTAACAAATAAGCCAAACGTCAGCTGGTGAAAAATGCGAATGGACAATATTGAAGAACACCATGCGCAAAAAATAATGAGAAATAGAAAAACAGCCGCTGAAATATAAAGATTCAAAAGAAGCTTAATCCTCTTTACCGGAAAAGATAGGACCAATTCCAACGTTCCGGTTTCTGCCTCTCCGGCAATATGACGGCTCGGGATCGTAATTGCGCCAATGGACAAGATGACCAGGACCAGTGGGTGGTTCAATCCGAAAGCTGCGGCGCCCTCAACCGTTAACATTGAAATAAAATCCTCGCCAAACATCGCCCGTACAATTTCGGGAAGCTGTTCCAATAAATTCATGACGATCGAAGAATAATCGATGGTGGTAACCAATCTCAGGATTAAGAACTGAAATAATGAAATGATGATCATGCTAAACAGCAAAAAGCTGCGATGTGATTTCAAAATGAAATAAAAATAGGACATACCTTACTCTTCTCTGCGATAGTAGGCCATGAACACCTCTTCCAAATCCGGTTCTGGGAAGGTTAAATCTTCGATGGGTAAGGTTGACAGCGATTGCAGTAAAGTTTGAATATCACCTTCGACTAAGTATTCATAGCTTAAATCTTTTTGATCCACTAAATTAGCCCCGGGTAAGTCCAGACCCGCAACAGGTCGCCTTAGTGTGAATTGCAATCGTTTCAACTTTTTCTTTTTCAACCCCGCCAATGTTTCCAGCGCAACCAATTCACCTTCCCGGATGATCGCGATTCGGTGGCAAACTTTTTCGACTTCGGGGAGATTGTGTGAAGAAAAGAAAATGGTTTTCCCTTCATTTTGCATTTCGCGCAAAAGCCGGTAAAATTCCTCCTGCATGAGCGGATCGAGACCGATCGTTGGTTCATCGAGAATAAGTAATTCCGGTTGATGAAAAAATGCCTGGATGATCCCCAATTTTTGCAATGTTCCGTGAGATAAATGTTTTACTTTTTGAGATAGATCGTCCTGTGAAAGTTGAAATCGCTCTATCAAACTTTCCTGCAGCCTGGGCTCCGCCTTTCGCATGGACGCAACAAAACGCAGAAAATCAGCGCCGGTCATATTGCCATATGCAGAAAAATTACCGGGTACATACCCACACCTTTTTCTAATCTCTAGTGAATGGGTATAAACCGCATGTCCAAATATCATTATTTCTCCGGATGAAGGTCTTAATAAATCGAGCAGCATTCGAATTGTGGAGGTTTTTCCCGCGCCATTCGGACCAAGAAAACCAAAAATTTCACCCTGGTTCACAGTAAAATTGATATTTTGAACGCCGAGTGCACTGCCATAATATTTCGTTAAATTGTTGACTGAAATGATGGTAGGAGTATTCATAGCCACATGAAATGATAAATAGTGAGAGGATAATTTAGAGGTAAGCTACAACTTTGCAAAGATTATATCAATGAGAAGTTTTTAAACCAAGGGGTCAAGTCTTCGATTGGCTTTTCTTTTAGAGAACAGAAGGCACTATTTTTAGTAGAATTTCAGGGGTACAAAATCGGGACGTTTCTAAGTTTATAAGCTTTTATTGCATTGGGAAAAAGGCGTCAATGAAATACTGACATTTGATTAAAGCGAAACCCACGGTTTATGGCACAAGGTGCAAATGTCTCTGCCAGGTTAAGCCGGAAAACGACAGTTCAGAGCTCCAGGAGGACAGCACCGGCCGGAAAACGACAAGTCGTATTAGCCGGTCCCTTAAAGCGGTT
>JASFGM010000355.1:0-4466 GCA_050123755.1 Desulfobacterales bacterium | reverse complement strand
TCTCATTCCTTTTCACCCTGATGACAACGCGGCGAGCCGGAGGCTTCCATCTGCTGCGTTATGAAGGCCGAGGCATAGTTCACTATAGCCTCTGCCTTAAATGCCTTGCATATGAAAGCCTCCGACTCGTGCAAAATCCAGGTTTTAAGTTGCCCCACGAAAAATAAAATTACGCTGCGTCTTTATATCACATCGTGATATGTTTTTATCCTACTTTGTGGGACATATTGTCAATAGAAAAATGCGCAAAAATAAGATGCTTGTTTATAAATCCACACACCCTATCTTGATTTGGTCACTTAAAAATCTGGCTTGGACTTTGCTGGCGTCGGATGGAAAATAGTTGTCTACAGGTTGGCAAAAAACACAGCGCTTTTAACTCGAGGCCGGATAATTTTAGGGCTACACCTGCTGTACGTCCTGTATTAAAGCATCGGCAATCATGGAACTCAAAAACCTGACCTCAACACCCATTTTGTAATGCGTGTTTAAATCTCCCAGCTGGGCGTGGCAGTTCTCACATGCGGTGGCCAAAATGCGGGCACCGGTGTCGTTGACCTGATCAACCTTGACCTTAGCGGATTTCATGCGAAAATCCAGGGTATCTTCCCCCATGGCAACCAACCCGCCACCGCCGCCACAGCACCAGTTGTAACGCGGATCATCCGTGAGTTCTCTGAAATCATCGGTTAGCTGTTTCAAAATATAGCGCGGTTCATCCATCACACCGGCGTTGCGCGCGATCTGACAGGGATCATGGTAGGTGACACCTCCGTCCAACTTGTTTTTATCGAGCTTGATACGCCCTTCCCGGATATAACGCGCATGGACTTCGGTGATCGAGGTGACTTTGAAGGGTTGCTCTCCTGTAAGCTGTTTCATTACCCGGTAAGCCGTCCCGCATTCGCAGATACAGACCTCTTTAACCTTGAGTCGTTTGGCCTCATTTACAATCCGATCTAAAATCAGCTTGGTCTTGGTGGGATCGCCTACAAAGGCACCGAAGTTAACGGCCTCAAAGAAGCTCAGGGTCCAATTTTCGCCGGCTGCATTGAAAATAGCGGCCGCCGGAATGATCGAATGGGCTCCTGCGAGAGCAACATAAAGCAGATCCGCACCCTCCACATCCACCGGAATGGCGGTCTCTTCGGCTTCGATTTTCCATTTTTCAACTACTTCAGCCTCAAGCCTTTTGATGCCTTTCATAAAATTTTCTTTGAACAAGTCTATGGATTTTCCCTTTTCAATAGAGGTGTCCGCCAGCAGCGTCAGGATTTCAGGTTCGGATTCGGCGCCAACCAGCAACAACTTGGCGATGGACATCAGCATCTGGGTGTCAATCCCGAACGGGCAATACACCATGCAGCGCCGGCAGCCTGTACAGGAGTAAGCCGCGTCATACAGCTCATCGAGGGCCATGTCGCTAAGCTCTTTGGCCTCACCCACTGACGGCCAAGCTTTTCCGCGACCTTTGAAATACTTCTTATAAAGTCGCCGGATAATTTCTCCCCGGTACGCTGCAATATATTTGACCTGCCCCATGGAAGCATGTACATGACAGGCCTCGGTGCATACGCCGCAGCGGGTGCAGGTTTCCAGATAAAACCGCATGGCTTCATTTAATTTGCCTTGAAAAAGTTTAAGCAAATCATCACGTGTTTTCTCATCCATCATCTTAACCTCTAATAACGTAGTTTAAGCGTCTTTAATAAAGACGAATTTTTCTCGACTGATTGTTTCTATCCAACTTATTGGTTTCAGGTGTCAGTGTTCGGGTGTCAGCAAACAGATGCTGGAGAACAAACCGTGTGATTCTTCTTCCGGATCTTTTCATCTGTGTTCTGTCGTTCGACTTCTGTCTTTTGATACCTGACACCTGAACACTGACACCTAATTCCTATCCGCGCCTGAGCTTGTTCATCGGCAACGATAAGAACGAGTGCATCAGCTGACTGAACGGGAAAAACATCAAAAATAAATTCGCGAAAAATACATGCAACACCAGCATAAAAGAATGACCCGTATCGGTCACCTCCACCGGTAAATAGGGCCTAAAATATAAGAGGCTTGAAAGGTATTCCCGGTATTGGTCAACGCTTAACTCCTCATAGAAGTACCATCTTCGGGCCCAATCCATCTGGCTGCCAAAAAGAACCACCAGAAATAGCAAGATTAAAAGATAATAATCTTCCGGAACTGAAAGTTCCCGCACCGGTGAAATAAATCGGCGAAATAGGAAATAAAGTAATGCAATCGAAGCGATCAGCCCGACAAGTCCCTGTCCCAGAAAAATCTCATGGGGAATGAATTGGAGCATCTCGATTTCACCAAACAACTCCAGATGACCGATAATCAGCAATAATATGCAAATGTGAAAGGCCATCAAAAATACCCACAGCAGCGGTTTGTGTTTGCGAACGGTGGGAAACAGAAACGTGTCATGCAAGGCCCATAGCCATCCGGGTTTTTTCTCAGGATAGATCTGAAGCGTGGCCGGATGGCTGGGTTCTTTAAAAATCTTTATCAACCGGACCGCGGTGCCGATAAAGAAAGTGGCAAAGGCCACATAGACCATCGGCACCAGGATGATATAATAAAGCGTCTGCAAAGCTACCTCCCCTTAGTTTCAAATTAAAAAAAGATTAGCATGCGTGTTCTAGGCGTTACGTTTGATATAAAACTTTATAACATCATCATCATCATTTTGTTCAGTTTTTAATATTTCGTTTCCGCTGGTCCTGGCCCAGGCTGGAAAGTCCGTCAAAGATCCGGGATCCGTTGACTGCGCCTCAATTACCTGTCCGATCTCAACCTCTTTGATCCCTTTGCTGACTTTCACAACCGGCATCGGGCATGGTAAACCTTTCAGATCAAATACCTTATCAACTTTAATATCATCACTCATTTTGTTCCTCCTATTCCGGTTTCACCGTTTTGTTTTCGTGGTTTTTAAAAGTATTTATACAGAAAAAAATGATTTAAATGGGTCCTAAATAAAAAGTTGAACTTTGCTGTTCGCGGCCTCTTCTAGGAATTTAGCGACACCGCAAAACGTTAAATTTTTATAGTCTATCATTTCCTCGCGTTTAAATCCCATCAAATCCATGGACATCTCACAGATGAATATTCGAACGCCTAATTCTTCCGCCATTTCCAAAAATTGCTCTAAAGATGCCACGTTCTTCTTTTTCATAAGCGATTTCATCATGGCCGTACCCATGCCGCCCATGTTCATCTTGGAAAGCTTCACCTGCCCCATCCCTTTGGGTAGCATCGTGCCGAACATTTTCCCGAAGGTGTCCTTGCCGCCCACGCTCTTTTTTGCGTCTCTGAGAACCGGAGTTCCCCAGAAGGTGAAAAACATGACCGCTTCCATTCCCATGGCAACAGCCCCGGTGGCAATAACAAAAGCGGCGATAGCTTTGTCAAGATCCCCGCTAAACACCACCATTGAAAGCTTGTCGTCCGGCATTTTTTTGTTAAGCGTATCCAATTGAGATTTGAATTCTGTAAATTGATTTTCAATGTTTTGCACATCCATGATTTGCCTCCTTTGGTATGGTTCCAAAAATTTATTTTAAATTAGGATTTAGTTTAGGCCGTTCGAGTCATAACTGGTTTATACTATGAACATTTTCGCTCAGAAAATCGCTGAAATTAAGATGAATTGATTTCATTTTACGATCGAAGAATGCCTTCATAAAGCGCAACGTTTTATCATCAGACCATCATCTCTTTGACAGTTTCCATGGCAGCTTTGAGAATATCCAGATTGGTCAATACCGCTTTTCGTTGGTCAGGAGCCATCTGCACCAGCACCTGGTGGTGCACGTCTTGAAGATATTCATTGATTTTAATTAATTTTTTGTGTCCTTCAGCCGTAAGGCTCAACAGGCTGATCCTTGAGTCTTCGGGATCTTTGATGCGCTGAATTAATTTTTTCTTGATCAATCCATCGACAATTTTTGAGACCCGGCTTTTGACCACGTTCATCTTATGAGCAATGCCTTTGGCGGTCAGATAGCGTTCTTCGCCAAAGAGCATCAGGCATCTAAATTCCGCATCGGGCAGTTCAAAGCGCTCACATTGATACTGCATGCGCTCCTGGCAACATTGAAACAATCTCATTATAAGTTCCTGAAATTGCTTTAATTGATAACCGGGAACCTCTAAAACCGGTTCGGACATATCTTTTTCAGCCATTTGGTTCATGGTGTGAACTATAACAAATAAAAAAGGCGTGTCAAGGATTTTTTATCATTTTTTTTAAATAAAAGCCGATATAGAGATCAGGACTTAGTCCGTTGCGCATACAATTGGAATAATGGAACAATGGAATGAACCAGAAACTATTAAAAGATTCGTGATTTGCCCGCCGCACCAGGATAGAATTAGTGAAACGTTTATATTTTACTTTCATACAATTATATACTATAATCTAAGTAATTTAAGAACATCACATTTAC